>NZ_JAXDSU010000006.1:0-42865 GCF_034090325.1 Anaerococcus porci | reverse complement strand
TTATTAACTTTTTTCAAGTTTCTTTTCTTTTGACTCTTCTTTCTCAGTGACGACTATTATAATATACATTTGATATTTTGTTTTGTCAAGTCTTTTTTTGTTTTTTTATTTTGACTTGCTCTTTCGCTTCTTTGCTTTTTTCTTTTCGCAATTTGGCTTTTAATATCAATAAAATATAGCTATCTTTTTGATAGCTATATTAGTATATTATTTTTATTTTGTTTTGTCAAATATTTATTTATTTTCTTTTACATTCATAGAACTTACCACATAGTAGTCCCTAAGTGAGCTAATTAAAGCAGCATTTCCTATTCTCATATATGGTCCTATAAATTTTTTATTATAGGCAAACAATCCTGTCACAAATGAAAAGTCTGTAATTATCGCCCTATCTTCTTTTACTTCTATGAATTTTAGTGGTTCTACCTCATAATATTCTTGGTAAATATAGTTTTTATTCTTTATACTGGTTAAGATTTTTTCAAAGTTTTCTTTATCCTCTTCTTTACCTACATAAATCCCATGAGATGCGTAACCTTGAATTGGCTTTAATATATACTTATCTTTATTTTCAAGTAGTTTTTCTTTGTCTCTTTCGTATATTAGTTTTTCTGTAAAAGGTATATGTTTTTCTATAAAAAGATTTTCTTCGTTTGTTAGAATTTTCTTTGTTTGCTCAAGTCTTAGTATTCTAAATATATCTTTAGTATAAAAAAGTGTTGACCTAAATGAACCTATTGTGACAATCTCATCATTTAAGTAGGAGTCTATGAAGTCCTTTCCTATCTCCTTATTTTCTATAAGATCGCTTGTTACAAGCCTTCTATATACTAGGTCGATTTTCATATCATCAATATATAGACCACCATCTTTTCTTTTTAAGTCTTTGAGATTAGCTATTTTACAATTATGACCCTTTTTTATAAATAAATCCCTTATAGTTCTAAATTCAATATTATCAAATTCTACTATATCTACTATTGCGATATTTATCTTTCTATCTCCCTTTATAGATTTATATAAACTTTCTATAGAATCTACTAAAGTTTGGAGTAAGTCAGAATAGCTTATTTTGTATTTTTCTAAAAGTTTCTTATAAATTTCGCTATCTTTTATTAAATTTTGTAAGGACTTATCTTCAAGCATTGCAGAAGACCCATCTGTGTTTAGTTCACAAAATTTATACTCATCACGACCATCATACATCACGTCAAACCTTGCTATCGGTGTTGATATGTCATAACCTGGATCTTTTAATATAAGTTTCTCACTTAAGGAATCTAGGGAAAATAACTTTCTATATTCTTCATTTCTTACATATTCTTTGGTGACTTTTTCTACTATAGACATTAAGATATCAATCATTTTCTTATATCTATTAAAATCCTCGTCACTATAAAAGTAAGCATCATACAAGGTTGGTAATACTTCTTCTTTGTAAGTTGCTCCGTAGGATTTCCTATTATCTAATAGTTTTTTATAATCTTTTTTATATTTTTTAAAGTCTTTATTGATTTCATCAAGTAAATATTCTTTTATCTTATTATTTATCATTAATTCTTATCACCTAATCTTCTTCTGGGTTGTAATTTACTATTGAAACAAATTTATCATTTTTATCCTTGATTTTTCTAATCCTCTTATCAAAGTCAATTCGTTTCATCCATACTATCTTATCACAACCTAAACACCTAAGTTTCATATCAGCACCCATTCTTTCAATTTTCCACTTATTTTCTCCACATGGGTGACCTTTTTTTAGGCTTACTATATCATTTAACTTATATTTTTTCATATTAATCTCCACTTTTAATATCAAGTTCAGATGCTTTAACATTTCTCTTTTCAATCTCTTCTTTTAGGAGAAGTCTTATTTTTCTAGCCACCATCCATTGGCTTCCCGCCTTAACTGTGCTAGTTACCCTTATCCTATAAGAAAGTTCCGAAAATTCATTTATTTCAAAAAACTGAAGTTTTTTTATAAAATAGTTCTTATATTCCTTATCGCTTAAAAGCTTTTGAGATACTGTATTTATTAGATCCATTACCTCATCAATTTTTGTATCATATGAGACATTAAAATAAGCATCAGCTTTTTGAAATCCTCTATTATAGTTTTTTACACTAGATATTTGAGAATTTGGTATGACATGTAATGAGCCATCATAATCTCTGATTTTTGTATTTCTAAGTTCAACACTTTCAACTTCTCCTTCAATTCCAGCTACCTTAACCCAATCTCCAACTCTTATTGTATCATCCAAAATTATAAACATGCCTTTAATAAAATCTTGAACTATGCTTTGGGCACCGAAGGCTATTGCAATACCTCCTATACCAGCAGTTGCTAAAATTGACCTTGTATTTATTCCTATTATGTTTAAAATCATAGTTATTGCAAAGAATATAACCACAAATCTTGCAAATGAATGCAAAGATTTTGATAGGGTTTCAAATTTATTTGAATTCAAAACGGAGATTCTTTTTTTAGAATCTAAGGTCTTTTGTATTATTGAACTTAAAATAGCTAAAAATATTTTAGCCACTATTATAACTATTAAGATAGAAACTATATCAAGGATTATCTCATTTTCTATGAATTTTTCTAGTGTTTTTTTTAGCATCCTCTACCTCTTTTAATATTTTAATAATTTCTTTGCTAAGATTTTCATGAAAATCCTCAGCCATATGAAGTCCATCTAGATATCTTCCGGGAATATTCCTACCATCTATATGATAGTCGCCAAGTTCTTTCAAGCTTTCATCATAAGAATCAATCTTATTATTTATGGTTTCATATGGACTAAAGCAAGTTTCCTCTTCTATAAAAGGAGGAAGAATTAAAATTTTTTTCTTAGCTAGACTTAATTCTAATATACTTTTGACATTATTATATGCAAATTTCGCACTTATCCCCTGATAAAAGTCATTGACACCAACAAAAACAATTAAAACATCTGATTCATATTCTCTTCTTTCTTTAAACATCTTAAAGCAGTCTGAACTTGTCGCTCCATTTTTTGATATATTTAAAACACTAAAACCCGCCTTTGATAAAAGGCGGGCATAAGAGTTGTTGATTAAGTATCCCTTAGAAAAGGAATCTCCAACTATTGTTACTTTCATTATTTTACCTTCTTTAAGGCAAGGGCTGTTCTTGATGGTAGATATATTTCAATTCCATCATAATCAGTATGTTCAAGATTCTTAGACTCATATACATAGTCTTTAGAAATCCTTCCAAGTCCTCCAAATTCTATATCATCTGTATCTAGAACCACCTTAAACTCTCCCTTATCGTGGATTGGAACTTGAAATGAATCATAAGAGTTTTGTGGGTGGAAGTTAAAAATATAGACCAAGTCATTATTTCTATAGGCTATAACTTTTCTATCATTATCAAGCCATAATCTAAATATATCATTTCCTAATTGATTATTATCCTTGATATTTTCAAGCATTCTCTTATCCCAATTTAAAAGCCATTCATATTTTAATAATCCATTATCAGCCAAAGACCACAACCTTCTTGCATAGTGGTAGGAGTAATTGTTTCCCTCTCTTGGAAAATCAATCCATTCAGGATGACCAAATTCATTGCCCATAAAATTAAGATAAGCATCAGCTCCCATAGATATGGTAATCCACCTTATCATCTTATGAAGAGCTATGGCTCTGTCAATTACTATAGAGTGTTTATCTTTTTCCATATCCCAATACATTGCAGAATCTGCAAGTCTAAAAATAGTAGTTTTTGAACCTACTAAGGCTTGGTCATGGCTTTCTACATAGGCTATTCTTTTTTCTTCTGGTCTGTAGGTTGATAACTCATACCACATCTTGCCCATATCCCAATCTTCATCTCGTATTGAGAGAGTTTTTTCCCAAAAATCCGGCATTCCCATTGATAATCTATAATCAAAGCCTATGCCACCATATTTAATAGGAAGACACATCCCTGGCATAGCTGACATATCTTCGGCTATGGTTATAGCATCTTTTTTTATCTCTCTTATAAGCTCATTGGCCATTTGCAAGTAATTTATAGCCTCTATATCTGTATTCATAGAAAAGTACTTTGAGTAATTATCAAAGCTTACTCCTCTTCCATGATTTTTATAAATCATTGATGTAACACCATCAAATCTAAAACCATCGAAGTGATATTCTTCAAGCCAATATTTTATATTTGATAGTAAAAAGTGGCAAACTCCAGGTTTAGCATAGTCAAACAATTTAGAATCCCAATCAGGGTGATTACCTTCTTCACCTTTGTGGAAGAATTGGTAGTCTGTTCCATCAAACTCATTTATACCTTCATTAGTGTTTTTAACAGCATGAGAATGAACTAAATCCATTATTACGTTAAGACCCATTTCATGAGCCTTATTTATTAGAGATTTTAATTCATCATTTTCACCATACCAAGAAGATGGTGAAAAGAAGTTTGAAACTTGATAGCCAAAAGATCCATAGTATGGATGCTCTGCTATGGCCATAAATTGTACTGTATTATATCCTTCGTCTTTTATTCTTGGGAGTATGTTTTTCTCAAACTCTTTGTAAGTACCTATGCCTTCTTTTTCTTGAGCCATACCTATGTGGGTTTCATAGATTAAAAGATTATCCTTTTTAGTCTTAAATTTCTCATCTGTCCATTCAAATTTCTTTCTAGGATTTAAAACCACTGCAGAAAAATCTAGATTCTCATCTCTTTCAACCCTTCTTGCATATAAAGGAATCCTATCTTGAGTCCTATCCCCATAGTCAATCATAACCTTAATTCTTGACTTATGAGGAATAGTTCTAATTCCCTTTATGTTTATTTCCCAATCTTCATTATTTATTTTTTCTAAAGGATGAGAATACCTATCCCAATTATTGAAGTCTCCAATCAAATAAAGTCCCTTAGCATTTGGGGCCCATTCTCTGTAAACCCAACCAGTTCTTGTTTTGTGGATTCCATAATAGTTATGGGCATTAGCAAAGTCCTTAAGTTTCTCTCCCTTTTTTAAAAGTTTTGACTTTTGCTTTTTAAATTCTTCCATCCTAAGATCTATATCACTTTTATAATCCTTAATCCAAGGATCTATCTCCAAAATCTTCCAGTCCTTCATTTTCTTTGCCTCTTTTTCTATAATATTATTTTTATTTTTCCTCTTTGCTCTTTTCTATTATCTTATCAGTCAATTCCTTTGGAACTTCTTCATATTTTTCAAACTCCATTGAAAATGAGCCACGAGCTTGAGTCATTGACCTTAAGTCAATTGAATAGGTCAAAACTTCACTTTGTGGTGCTAAGGCAGAAATTACTTGGCTACCATCTTCTTGTGATTGCATACCTAATATCCTACCACGTCTTTTATTCATATCTCCCATAACATCACCCATATATTGTTCATCAACTTTGATTTCAAGTTTCATTATAGGTTCAAGAATAATAGGTTTTGCCTCTTCAATCCCTTTTTTAAAAGCAATTCTTGCAGCTGATTTAAAGGCTTGTTCATTAGAATCAACTGGGTGGTAAGATCCATCATATAAAGTCGCCTTAATTCCAACCACCTTATAACCTGCTAGAGGACCTTCATCCATTGACTCCAAAAGTCCTTTTTCTACAGCTGGAAAATAGTTTTTAGGAACTGCTCCACCAAATACTTCTTCTTCAAAGACAAACTCTTCATCACATGGTTCAAATCTTATAAATACATCTCCATATTGTCCAGCTCCACCAGATTGTTTTTTGTGCTTTCCTTGAACATCAGATTTACCTTTTATAGTTTCTCTATAAGGAATCTTAAGTTCTACTACCTTGGTATTTACTGAATAGTTATCTCTTAATTTATCCATTAAAACTTCAAGTTGCACATTACCAAGTCCTGATAAGACTTCTTGATGTGTTTCTGCATTTCTTTCATCTCTAAAGGTTGGATCTTCTTCTGCTAATTTTTTAAGAGCAGACGAAATCTTATCTTCGTCATTTTTACTTTCGGCCTCTATTGCATAAGATAGGACAGGTGTTGGATATTTTATCTTCTTATATTCTATAGGATTATCCTTAGTACATAAACTATCCCCAGTTTGTAAACTTTCTTGTTTTGAAAATGCTCCTATATCTCCTGCTATAACCTTATCTGTTTTAATTTGTTCTTTTCCTCTTAAGAAGAAAATATTTGACGCTTTTGCTTCCTTTTCTTTGCTGATATTATAGAAATTATCATCCTTATTTATTATACCTGATAGGACCTTAAATATTGAAATCTTACCTAAAAATGGATCTGCTATCGTCTTAAATACTACAGCTGAAAAAGGACTATCTTCACTGACTTCAAATCCTTCATATCCATCTTTAACTCTAAAACCTATATTTGCATCAGCATGGTCAGGAGATGGCATAAATCTTGTGATAATATCAAGCAAAAGATCAAGACCTATAGATTTTTCGACACTTCCAGCTAAAAGAGGAACTGCACTACCATCTATTATTGCTTTTCTAAATCCTTCTTTGAACTCCTCTTTAGTGAATTTCTCTCCTGAGAAATACTTATCCATAAGAGTATCATCACTTTCTGCTACAACTTCAAGGATTTCTTCATAAACAGTATCTACTTCTTCTTTCCTTAATTCTGGAATTTCAACTTCTTCAGCTACACCATTAGTGTATTTGAAAGCCTTTTTATCTATAACATCGATTAAACCTTCAAATTCTTCACCCTCACCAAGGGTCAAGGTTAGTGGGATTATTTTTTTCGAAAATTCAATGTGTAGGTCACTTACTACTTTGTTAAAGTTAGCATTTTCTTTGTCTAACTTATTTACAAAGATAATTCTTGGTAGAGAAATATTTTCTGTATATTTCCAATATTTTTCTGTTCCTACTTCTATTCCATTTTCTCCATCTATTACAAACAAACTAGATTCACTTGCTCTAAGAGCGTTTAAAACTTCTCCCTCAAAGTCAAAAAACCCAGGAGCATCTATAAAATTAACTTTATAATCTCCGTACTCAACAGGTATTATCGAAGTTTGAATAGAAATACCTCTTTTGATTTCTTGTTTTTCATAGTCAGAAACTGTGTTTCCTTCACTTACCTTCCCAGCCCTATTAATTGCCTTTGTAGATAAAAGCAAAGCCTCTGTTAGGCTGGTCTTTCCGGCCCCTGAATGGCCAACCAAGCTCAAATTTCTTAATTTGTTTGTTTTATAGTCTTTCATAATAAAATAACCTCCGTTTTGTCGATGAAAACATTTTTTAGTCTTCTAAATAATTTATACCCATTTTCCTAAAATTTACTAATATATTTTCATTTATTTTCATAATATAGAGCTTTGCAAATGTTTTTGCAAAAAACACTTGAAGTATTTCCATTTAAATAACATTCCTTATAAAAAAAGACTGCTGCATAATAATTAATCTTTGCAAAATTATTACAAGTTCCTCTACAATAACTTAAAATCGACAAACAGTAAGTTTGTGTTCAAATCATCTATGAGTAACTTGTAATAATACAAAGATAAAAATTCATTATTTTACAACAGTTTCTCTTTTATTTATTAAATTTTTTATTCCTCTTTTTATAACTTCAAAAAATGATAGAGACCTTCTTAATTTGTCTGAGTCTAGGTATTTATTTATTGCTCTCAAGGTCTTTTTATTATCTGTAGTAGTGAAGATAAAGTATCCACTACTTCTGGTGTGGATTGCAAAACGAGTGATTTTTTTCTTGAAAATCACACTTGCACTTATATAAGAAATTTCTTTATATGGGATTTGAATATAATCTTTTATATTTTTTTCATTATAATATTCAAAGGCCTTATCACCTACCATGATATTACCATCTGATGTTAGACCATTAAGAAATCTTCCCTTAATGGTCAAATCAACACTTTTATTTTTACTTTCTACCATCTACATTATTCCAAAAAAGCTTGAAACAATTCCTATTATAAATAGAGCAACTATTATAGTAATTGGTGATACATTTTTCTTTAAAAGCTTACATATACCTAGGGTTAAAAGCACTGGTACAAGCCCTGGTATGAGTGAATTTAGGTTCTCTTGTAAGGTTGTAACCTTAACTTGCTCAAGTCCATCTGATCCAAGCGAAGAGTAGAGTTTCAAAGCTTCTTTTATTCCTTCAGTACCTTGTGAGATTGAGTTCCAATCTATAAAGGAGCCTGCTTGTTGGCTTACTTCTGATACATTTACTGTAAATGTTACATTTACCCATCTTTGTACCAAAGCTCCTACTATAAACATACCTACAATTGAGGCAACTAAATTAATTTTGCCCAAAAGTCCACCAGAAAGGTCTTTTGTTATTTCATTTCCTACCTTATAACCAAATTCTTGAGTCTTCCATTCGAATACCATTCTTATGATATTCCATACCACAAAAAAGATAAGTGGTCCAAGAGCTGAACCTGATAAGGCAAAGCTTGCTCCCAAAGCTCCTATAATAGGCCTTGCTGTAAACCAAAATACAGGATCTCCAACTCCTGCTAAAGGTCCCATCATACCAACCTTTACAGAGTTTATAGTCTTATCTTCTATAGCTGCTCCATTTGCCCTTTCTTCTTCCATAGCAAGAGTTACTCCCATAACTGGACTTGATAAGTATGGATGAGTATTATAAAACTCCATGTGTCTTTTTAGAGCAGCTTTTCTATCTTCTGGACTTTTGTATAGTTTCTTAATAGCTGGAATTATAGAATAGCACCAACCACCATTTTGCATACGTTCGTAGTTCCAAGATCCTTGAAGAAATTGATGACGGTTAAATACCTTTATTCTATCAGATCTTGATAATTGTATTCTTTTTTCATTTGCTTCAGTCATATTTCCTCCTAATAATCATTGATAATATCACCAAGTGGGTCTCCTGTATTTGAAGAGGCTCCATTTGATGAAGATGATTCTTTAAGTTTCAAATAAATTAGAGCTATGGCAAAGCCTATAACACCAAGTCCTATTAAGGTAAGTTGTGGTATTGCTGCAAATACAAAACCAATGGCAAAAAATGGCCAGGTTTCCTTAGTGCTCATCATATTTATTACCATGGCATAACCTACTGCTGCAACCATACCTCCACCAACTTCCATACCATGATTTAGCCAATCAGGCATAGAATTTAATACTGACGTAACAACCTTTGGAGATACAAAGCAAAGGGCAAAAGCTGGTATAGCTATTCTTAAACCTTGCATTAGGATAGCTAATATTTGAAGTATTTCAATCTTTCTAAAGTTTCCTTTTTCTGCTGCTGAATCCATTCCGTGAACTATAGGAATAGCAAGTGTTCTTGCTATCATTGTTAAGAATAATCCTGCTACTGAAAGTGGAACTGCTATAGCTATAGATGTATTTATAGCATTGTTTACATTTCCTGTCCCATCTTGTAGGGCTATAACCATAATTATAGCACTTGCTACTGAAGCTAGTGCTGCATCTGGTGCAACTGCCGCTCCTACATTTGCCCATCCTAGGGCTATCATTTGAAGGGCTCCTCCAAGCATAATCCCTTCTTTTAAGTGTCCACTTACAAGTCCAATCAAAGTACAAGCTACTATTGGTTGATGGAACTGAAACTGATCGAGTATTCCTTCCATACCTGCAAGTAGGGCAACTATAACAATTAAAATAACTGTAATTGTTGACATAATTCCTCCTTAAGCCAAACCAAGTTCTGATTTTGCTTTTCTCATAATATTAGTAAAATTATCTCTTTGGTCTGATGGAACCTTTCTAACGTCTATATTTACACCTAAATCTAGAAGTTTTTCAAAGGTTTTTACATCTTCTTTGCCCATAGAAACTGTACTTGTAACATAGGCCTTTCCTTGAGAATGTGACATAGAACCTAGGTTTAATTCCTTAAGATCAATCCCTTTTTCTATAAGCTCTAGAGCATCTTCTGGGTTTTCAAATAAAAGCATTGCCCTAGTTTTGCCAAATCGAGTATCCTTAAATATTTCAGCCATTTTCCAAATTGGAACAACGTGCGCCTTAACTCCTGGAGGAGCTGCCTCCATAATCATAGACTTACGAAGATTATCTTTGCTTACATTATCACTTACAACAATAATCCTGTCAGGATTTGTAGATTTTGTCCAACTTGTAGCAACTTGACCATGAAGAAGTCTTGTATCAATTCTTGCAAGAACTATATTGATTTTTCCATCTCCTAATACAGTCCCTTCAGGAATTGAGCCTTGACTTATAGCAGAATCTTTGCTTGGTTTCTCTGATGAAATATTTTTATTATTATAGTCATCCATCAAACTTTCAGGCTTTGTCCTTACTCCTTCCTTGGCAGGTTCTAGTAAAACTTTTGCAAGATCATGGGATTTTTCTTCCATAAGTCTTGAGCCTAAGGCTTCTATAAGCATTGGTAAATTAAGACCTGTTAGTATGGCCCAGTTTTCTTCGTGACCATTTAATAAGGCTGAAACTTGATTAAATGGTGTTCCACCCCATAGGTCAACTAAGAAAATAATTTCCTCGCAATCAAGCCTTTTGATTTTTTCTTCAAGCTCAGCCCTTAGATCATCTGGACCCATAGATGGCAAAAGTACTGCTGTTTCAAGCTTTTCTTGCTCACCAAAAATCATCTCACCTGATTGTCTTATACCTTCGGCAAATTCTCCATGACTTGCTAGTATAATACCTATCATCTTATACCTCCTTTTGATTGATATATCATTATCAGTTTACACCATATGCTTAAACCTTAGCAAGCTAAATTTTTCTATAATTTTTAAAGATATATAAAAAGCACTTATTAATGAGATAAAATATAAAAGAGAGTATAGTCATATTAATATAAAGAAAGGGTTAATCAATGGAAAAATACACATTATTAAAAAATAAAAAATACGAAAAACTTGGCCTTGATGTCTACCTTTACGAACACAAGAAAACCAAGGCTAAGATTAATTATATAAAGACAGATGATAAGAACAAGACTTTCGCTATAAGCTTTAAGACCCCTCCTGAAAGCTCTAAAGGAATATCCCATATCTTAGAGCATTCAGTCTTAAATGGATCCAAAAAATATAGAACTAAAGAACCTTTTATGGATATGATAGCTTCAAGTCTTCAAACTTTCCTAAATGCTATGACTTTTCCAGATAAAACAGTCTATCCTGTAGCAAGCGAGAATGAGAAAGACTTTTTTAACCTTCAAGATGTCTACCTTGATGCAGTATTTAATCCAAGGGTATTAGAAAAAGAAGAAATATTTTTACAAGAAGGAAGAAATTATAGGTTTAATGAAGATAGAGAACTTGAAGTATCGGGCGTGGTTTATAATGAAATGAAAGGAGCTATGACAAATCCTGATACAATTATTGTAAACCACATCAATAAATACCTTTATAAAGACTCCTGTTATGAGTATATCTCTGGTGGTAATCCTTATGATATTGCAAAGCTTACATATGATGAGTTTGTAGACTACTATAAGAGATTTTACCATCCAACAAATTCCAATATTTTCTACTATGGGGATATGGATATAGATAAATATTTAAAAAATCTAGATGAGGAATACTTATCAAAATATGAATATAAGAAAATTGATGTGGATTTAAGTGTTAAAGAAAATTCCTATGATAAGGTTATTTATGAGGATTTCCAATCAAATAAGGAAGATCCTAACAAGTCATACCTTACCTATTCGTTCCTTACAAATGAGTCCTCTAATATAAAAGAAAGTCTTACAAATGGAATTTTATCAATTGCCCTTATCAATTCTGATTCTTCAAGAATAAGCCAAAGAATCTACAATGAAATTGAGCCAGAAGCTTTTTATGCAAGATTGGGATATGGCTCTCGTTCATCTATCCAAATTACAGCCCAAGGGGCAAGCGATAAAAAACTGGATAAGTTTATAGCAATAATCGAAGAAGAGCTTAAATCTTATAGTAAGGAGATTCCAAAAGACTCTCTAAAAGCTGCCCACTCACTTTTTGACTTTTCTCAAAGAGATCAAATAAATTCAGCTAGCAAGGGAATTGAATATATCTTAATGCATAATCTTGATAATGAAATATTTGAAACACTTGAATTAATTGACATTATAAATGAACTAGGTGATTTAATAGAAACTGACTATTATGAAAAATTTCTTAATAAATATTTCTTAAATAACAAGACCAAGCTTATCCTTGTAGCAAAGCCTAAAAAAGACTACTTTAATAAAATTGAAGAGAAAATCAATTTAGAGCTTAAAAATTTAAAGAAAAGTTTAGATGAAAATGGGATAAAAGAACTTAAGAAAAAAGAAAAAATTTTAGAAGATTTTCAAAATAGACCTGACACTAAAGAAGAAAAAGATACTATCCCAAAACTTGATATAGAAGACCTTGATACAAAAGTCGAAAATATACCAAGATATATAGAAGGTAAATTCATTCACCACTCCTATGATACAGCTGGAATGATTTATACATCTATCTATTTTGATATAAATCATTTAAATCTTGAAGAAATAAAGATTTTAAGTCTTATAAGTGACTATTTAGGATCAATAGATACAAAATCCTATTCCTACCAAAAATTAGATGATATAATCCCTATAAATATGTCTGGATTTAATCTTAATATAGTAAGCCTTAAGAAAAAAGATGGAAAAATTACAAATCTTTTAAAAGTAGATTTTAAGACAACTAGTGATAGGTATGAGTCATCCCTTAATATAATTATGGAGATTTTAGAAAATTCAATCTTTGATGATAAAAAAAGACTTACAGATTTAATAAAGCAAATTAAGGCTTCTTTTGAAATGACTATGTATGATTCAGGACATATGCTTGCCCTTACCAGAAACTTTGCTCACTTTGATAAGCTTTCTTATATAAAAGAAAACTTAAGTGGTATAGGCCACTATTACTTCTTAAAAGATATAGAAAATTTATCAAATAATAGTTTTGACACTTTTAGAAAAAAGCTTGAATCTGTATATAAAAAAGCTATCACAAAGGATTATATTTTAAATATCACATCAGATGATAAGGATTATGAGCTTTCAAAAAATCTTATTGATGACAAGTTTAAGGGATTTAAAGATAAAACTTATAATGATTTAGAAATAGATTTTAATGATAAATATTTTAAAGAAGCCATAAAGTCTGATGCCAACGTAAACTATGTTTCTATTGGAGCAAGACTTAAAGAAAATGATCAAAAGAAATTAAATCATATAACTTTTGCATGCCAAATCCTATCAAATCCATATCTCCATGATTTAATCCGTGCCAAAGGTGGAGCATATGGTGCAGGAATTATGATTGATAAGTATGGAAATATAGGAGCTTACTCATATAGGGATCCTAATATAGAAAAAACCATAGATAATTACAAAAAAATCCCAGAAATTCTAGAAAACTTGAACCTTGACCAAAGAGACTTTACTAATCAAAAAATCTCAAAAATGGGTTCATATCTTAAGCCAAAGTCTTTAAGTGAAAAAGGTTCAACAGACTTTATAAGATATATTCAAGAAGTTGATATAAAAGAAATAGAAGAAAAGCTTGATGATATAAAAAATGCTAGTATCTCTGATATAAAGGCTTTAAAAGATGATTTTAAATATATTTTTGACCAAGATAATATAAGTGTGTTTGGAAATAGGGGGATGATAGAAGAAAATAAAGACTTATTTGATGATATAATAGACATAGACTCTTATACTAAAACCTAATTAAAAGCGTATAATAAGAATATGAAAAAGATAATAGATGAAAAAACAAAAAAAGAAATTTATGAGCTTGAAAAAGCCAGAAAAAATACAAACAATAAAAAAGAAGAAGTTAGACTAAAAGCAATGATTTTAAAACTTCAAGGGGTAACAACACGAGAAATTTCTGAAAAGCTTGATGTTGCAATGTCTACAATCTTTGAATGGTTAAGAAAATATAAAAAAAGTTCTATTGATGGACTCAAAAATAAAAAAAGAATTGGTAATAATAGAAATTTGACATTCGAAGAGGAAAAAGAATTTTTAAGACAATTCGAAGAAAGAGCAGAAAAAGGTCAAATAATAACAGCCAAAGAAATAGAAAAAGCTTACCGAGAACTAGTTGGTCACTCTATAGGTAATGGACAAATATATTATGTTCTAAAAAGACACGGATTCAGAAAAATAATGCCAAGGAGTAGACATCCCAAAAAAGCAAACGAAGAGGCTATAGAAGCCTCAAAAAAATTAAATCCAAAACAGGAGAAATTAGAAACGTTAACCCGAATAAAAGAGTAAGAATCATGTTTCAAGACGAAGCAGGATTTGGACGCATAAACAAGCCAAAATATTGCTGGTGCAATAAAAAGATAAGACCACAAGTCCCATGCCACCACATAAGGGAATATAGATATGCATATGGTGCAGTAGAGCCAATTACTGGCGAAAATTTCTTTTTAGTACTTCCTTATTGCAACACAGATTGCATGAACGTGTTTTTAGAAGAGTTATCAAAAGATTATAAGGAAGATAAAATACTACTAGTTTGTGATGGTGCAACATGGCATAAATCAAATGGACTTAAAATCCCAGAAAACATAGAAATAATACATATACCACCCTATACTCCAGAAATGAACCCCATAGAACAAATTTGGAAACAAATAAGGTCAATGGGATTTAGAAATGAGTTTTTTCATTCATTAACAGATGTTGTAAATAGATTATGTGAAACTATAAATAACCTTACTAAAGAAATGGTTAAAAGTATAACTCATAGAGATTGGATACAATATATGGAGTTAAATAGGTATTAGTATTAACTATCAACAATCTTAATTCTAGATTTAAGATGATTTAAAAAGTATATTTGAAATATCAATTTTTATGTTAGATTTATAAAACTCATTTGATATTCGGGTATAGTTTAATTAAGGAGATATTTATGAATAATTTAAATGAAGATAACGAAAAATCCTTGGAAAATAGCCTAAATAAAGCTATAGCTGATATGGATTTTTCAAATATAAGCGAAAAAGTCAAGAATAGCCTTGATAATTTTATAGAAAATACTATCAATTTTGTAAATAAAAAAAGCGAGAGAAAGCCAGTCATCCCCATAAAAGATCCTATGGTATGTGTGCAAAAACCACCAGAAAAATCAAAGTCTTCATTTTTCAAGACTTTTTCCGGCATATCAGCCTTCACATCCTTTGGTATGCTTATATCTATCTTAGATGATTTTAGCTTTTCAGATTTTAATCTCTTTGTGCTTTTTACAGTTGTAGGAATAGGACTTTATAGATTTGCTAAAAGAATAGATATTATATCAAAAGACTATGAAAGATTTATAAAGGAACTTGGCAATAATACTGTAATAAGTATAAGAGATTTGGCATCAGCTGTACAGAAAAGTGAAAAAGATACTATAAAAGAGCTTTTATATATGATGGATAAGGGATATTTCAAACAAGCAAGAATAGTAGAAAATGATTCCTTATTTTTACTTGATATACCAACCTTTAATCTTTATAAAAACCAAAATATGAAACTACCAAAAGAAAATATTTATGAAAAGGAAAAGCTTATAGCTGAAAGCGCCCATGATGATGTGACCATAGAGAAAGCTGAAGACTTGGTTAAATCTTCTAACCAATACTTATCTTCAATAAAACTTTCTATATCGAGAATAGAAAATAGAGCCTTTTTAGAAAAAGTAATAGAATTAAAAAAGACCATACAAAATATAATAAATATTGTAAAAAGATATCCAGAAAAAGCTCAAGCTCTTGATAAATTTATGAATTACTATCTTCCTACAACTGTAAAGCTAATAGATGCCTATACAGAATATGAAATAATGGGAAGTGATGAAAAAGATATACTTTCTGCTATGAAAGAAATTGATTCATCTATATTTACTATAAACGAAGCTTTTGAAAAAATACAACTGGAATTATTGGAAGATAGGACTATGGATATTAAAACAGACATAGATACTATGAAACTTCTACTAAATCAAGAAGGTTACCTAAAAAAAGATTGGAGTAAAAATGAGTGATATTAAATTAAGTCTAGATGGATCTGACAAAGATCCAAGATTTGACCAAATTGAGAAAAAAGACGAAATTAAAATTGATAAAGCCATCAATTTCTCTGATGATGAGCTAAAACAGATAGAAGAATTTTCAGAAAAAATTGACCTTACAGACTCAAATATCATCTTACAATATGGTGTTGGGGCCCAAAAAAAGATATCAAACTTCTCAGAAAAAACTCTTGATACTGTAAGAAATAAGGACCTTGGAGAAATAGGAAATCTTTTAGATAATGTTGTAAGTGAGATAAAGTCCATGGATGAAGATGATGAAGGTGGAGTATTTGGCTTTTTCAAAAAACAAAAATCTAAGATGGAAAGTTTAAAACTTAGGTACCAATCAACTGAAAAAAACATAGATGAAATAGCAAAGGCCTTGGACAACCATCAAATAACCCTACTTAAGGATATTTCTATGCTAGATCAAATGTATGATTTAAATGAAGACTATTATAAAGAGCTTTCTATGTATATAGAAGCTGGAAATAGAAAACTTCAAAAAACCTATAACGAACAAATACCAGAGCTTGAAAGAAAGGCCGCTGAGTCGAACCTACCAATGGATGCTCAAAAAGTAAATGATATGAAATCAATGGCAAACAGATTTGAGAAAAAACTCCATGATTTGGATCTTACAAGAATGGTCTCCATGCAAATGGCTCCACAAATAAGGATGGTGCAATCATCCAACTCAATTATGGCTGAAAAAATCCAAACTACTATAGTAAACACAATACCTCTTTGGAAAAATCAAATGGTTTTAGCCCTAGGTATGAAACATACTGAAAGTGCCATAAGAGCTCAAGAAGCAGTAACAAATCTCACCAATGATCTACTTAAGTCAAATGCTGATAAGCTAAAACAAAACACTATTGATACAGCAAGGGCAACCGAGCGTGGTATAATAGATTTGGATACAATCAAGCACACAAACGATAGCCTTATTTCTGCAATAGAAGAAGTAAGAAATATCCAAATAGAAGGTAGAGCAAACAGAGCTCAAGCTAAGGATGAACTTAAAAGACTTGAAAGTGAGCTAAAGAAAAATCTACTAAAAAGAGATTAATGTTAGGAGATAAAAATGACAGAAAAAATAGAATTTAAATTTGATACTCAACTTTTAATAGCTGGTGAAGACTTAGATGAAGATGAAATATTCGATTATATAACAGAAAATTTTGAAGGAGACAGTCTTCTTGCAGTAGGTGATGAAGACCTTATAAAAATCCACTTCCACACAAATAAACCATGGGAAATCTTAGAATATGGTCAATCAATTGGGGATATATTTGATGTTGTAGTAGAAAATATGCAAAGACAAGCTGATGGACTACAAGGATAAAATACTTCAAATAAAGTTAATTTTAGGAGCTGTTGTAAAATTATGAATTTCTAACATCACAATCTTACAAGCTTCTCATAGGCAATTTGAAAATAGCCTGCCACTCATGGAGGCGAATTGTCATGAAAGAGCTTGTAATGATTTTGAAACGATTAATTCATTCTGCAACAGCCCCTTTTAATATACAATAATAACAATTGAGTTTATATAAGAATAAGTTAGTATAAAATTTTAAGCTCTCAACTAAAAATAAATATTAAGATGTTAGAATTATCAAAACTAAATCCAAGATTTCTTGAAATCTTACTATTACTTATCAATTTTTTTAAATAAATAAAAGCAAATAAAAACGCTTAATATAGATAAAATTATCACATACAAATATCCAAAATCCCACCTTAATTCTGGCATATTTTCAAAGTTCATCCCATACCAACCTGTAAGAACCGTAATTGGTGTGAAAATAGTTGTTACGACAGTTAAAATTTTCATAGTATTATTCGTAGATAGGTCCATTTTAGAAGTATAGGAATCCTTGACATTAGTTATATAATCACTAAGATAAGATATATTCGATGAATATCTTTCAACCCTAAAAGCCACCGACTTTAAGTGTTTTATATCATCATCATCAAAAATTTCATTTTCATTCTCAGCAAGAACTTCTAAAGTATCAAGAAGTCTTTCATAAGAAGTATATAAATTGAGTGCCTTATGCCTATTATCTGAAATTATTTCAATACTATTACTTTGTTTTCTATTTCTAACTATAGAATCCTCTATCTCAGCAGTAGAATTTTTGATTTGGTCAAAAATTTTTGTATGATTGTTAATAAGGGCTGTTATAAAATATTTTAATAGTCTTCCTGGAGATCTTGCATAAATCCTCTTTCTAAGAATTTCCCTAAAAGCCTCTGATGTAGATTGATCCCTATCGTACATATCTACAATTATTAGTCTGTTATTTTCTATATAGAAGCCTATAAGGTCCGATGTGTCAAGATTTCCCATAATATCAAGCATTTCAAGGATAATAAATGTGTAATTATCCTCCACTGCTATATAAGATTTTTTACCTGTATCAGTTAAAAGAAGATCAATGATTGCATTGTCTAGGTCATAAGTATTAGCAAATTCAATAAAGCTTGTCTTGCCCAAATACATCAAATAAAAGTCATCATCTTCAATTACATCATAGAAACTAGATATATCAGTTTGTTCAAAACCATTATCAGTATCAAATTTATATATATAATCCATATCTTCTCCTTAAATTAGGCAACTCATCTTCTTTAAATTTCAATTATTATAACTATATGAATTGGCAAGGGGAAAGTCAATAAATTAATCATTAATCTAATTAATAATAAAGTAATTTACCGATAAAAACTTGCTAGCTTATCTAACAAGTTTCACTTAAAATTTCTTATATTTTATTCCAATTTCTATCTTCTAAAATTTTAAATTTATCTTTATTTTTTTTAAATAATTTCCCATCAAAAGGAGCTTCATAGCTCATTTTCTTACCTATGTGATTAAAATAAATAAAAGCTTGCTTATCTTTTTTCTCTATACGAAATGATTCTACCTCATGCCAAGGGATTAAGGTAAAATCTCCTTTAATAGAAGAACTTATTTCCTTTTCATAAATCCCCTTACTAGAAAAATACAAGATAAAAGTCCTATTAGAATCAAAGGTATTAAAAATATTACTTAAAAGAAGTTTAGCAAAAGATTTCGCATTGCTATCATTTTTTATAGTAAGCAAATAATTTTCCCTATCATCAAAACTTTCGAAAACCTTATCTTCTATCTCTTTATTGTCATTAAATAAAAATCCCATAATTCCTCACTTAAATATAAATACTTCCTTAATATCCTTATCCAATACCTTACATATCTTATAGGCAGTCTCAAGCGTTGGACTTATTGTATTATTTTCATAGGCCATAATAGACCTTCTTTTAAGCCCAACAAGCTTTGCAAGTCTATGTTGAGATAATCCTTTTTCTTTCCTAAAAATTCTTATTTTATTTTCAATTTCAACTTCCATAAATTATCCTTATGTTACATTTTTAGTACATTTTTTGTTACATTTATAGTACTATATAAAATAAAAAAAGTCAAAAAAAGAGAGCCTAGACTCTCTTTAAAGTCGATATTATTATTTTATATCATTAATATGGCTATCATACCATTGTTGGATAAGTTTGATGTGTCCTCTTTCTTCAGCCTCTACCTTATCGAGTAGTTCTGGTTCGAAATTTGGTACTATTGATTTAACTTCTTTTATGAAAAGTATGGTATCTTTTTCGAGTCCTATTGCAAATCTATAGATGTCAATTGTATCATCTCCAACTTTTGATGAGTCTAGATTAAAGATTTGCTCTATTAGGTTTTGAATATAAGCCTTATATTCATCATCAAATTCTTTATCGATTGCTTGATTATTGTCGATTTGAGATGATAATTTTTTGTATAGGGCTTCGTGGTGTGTTTCTTGGTCTGCTAGGAAGGTAAAAAAGTCAGCACTTTCCTTATCAGTTGAGAATTTTTTAGCCATTTCTCTGTAAAATGTTTCACCATTTTGTTCAAGTCTTACTAAAGATTCTAATAAATCTTTTGGTTGAAATTGTGATCTCATATTATCTCCTTATTTTACAGTTTTATGATCTTCAAGCTTCATTACATTTATTGATGAACGATATTCTTTTTCTGTCCAATTGATTCTATCGGCTATTAAACATTCTTCGTTAAGTTCAACGTCTTTTAACATCATTTTTTTAAATGTTGGGAATCCTACCCTATCTATTAAATGACCTCCATGAAGATATACTGGTTTGTTGTCAAGAACATATGCTGAAAATTCTTTCCAATTTCTCATCATTTTTATAACGACATCTTCATCCATCCATCTTGCGAACATTTGTCCCATTCTTGGATTTTGTTTTCCTGTACGTCCACCTATAATTACATTCCACATTCTTCTGTTTGGTCTTCTCCAAGCGGAGTTTGGACATCTTGTTACACACTCTCCACAACCTACACAACAACATAAATCCTTATCTACTTTTCCTTGATCATTTAATTCAAGTACTCTTGTGGCAACAGCCTTACACCTATCTACGCAGGCCCCACAACCTATACAACGATCTATGTCATATTCTGGTATTGTAACTCCTATAAAACCAAAATCTGTAAAGTGAGCCTTAACACAGTCATTTGGACAACCTGCTATTGCAGTTTTTATTTGATATGGTGAGCCATAGATTATTGGTTCAAGCTTGTCAGCTAGTCTTTGTGTATTTTGGGCAGCTTTTATGCAATGTCTTCCCCCAATACATGCCATAATATTTCTAGGCCCTATATATGGGTATCCTTCATCATTGTATTCTATATCTACCCCACGAGAACCTTCTATCTCTTCAATATATGGTCTAATTATTTCATTTATCTTTGGTATATCTTCGTATTTAATACCTGTAATGTTAAATGTTTGTCTTGTCCCAAAATGGAAGTTTCCATCTCCATATTCTTGGCAAAGCATTTGGATCATTTCTAGCCACTTAGCATCAACTAGACCTCCAGGTGATCTTAATTGAAGCAAAAATTCTCCAGGTATTTTTGATTGACGAAAACAATTATTTCTAACCTTTCCTACATTTATATCTAATGTCATAAAATCTCCTTAGTCTAATAAGTCTTTAGCAACTGTATAGGGAAAAACTGGTCCGTCTAAGCATACATATGTTTCATTTATCCTACAGTGACCACATTTCCCAACAGCACAAGACATTTTTCTTTCAAAACTTGTCCAAATTTTATCTTCCAGTACTCCTTCTTTTAGTAGCCCGAGTGATGTAAAACGCATCATTATAGGAGGTCCTACCATAACTACTGAATAGTTTCCATCAAATGAGTCAAATGGTAATTCTGGTATAAAGGCTGTTACCATTCCTTTTCTAAAACCTTCAATCTCTTCGTTATCCAGTGAATATATCGTATTAATCTTTTCGCTTTTTCTCCATTTTTCGAGATCATCTTTAAAAAGCACTGACTCATGGTTTTTAAAACCTAATATTAGGTAAAGACTTCCGAATTCATCTGGATTATCTCTTATGTATTCTATAAGTCCCCTGACTGGACTTACTCCGGTTCCCCCAGCAATAACTACTACATTTTTGCCTTTAAGCTCGCTAAGTGGCCACCCATTTCCATAAGGTCCTCTTAAAAAGATATAATCACCTGCTTTTGACTTAAAAAGCTTTGAGGTAACTTCTCCAACATTTCTTATAGTCATTTCTACAAAGCCATCACCCATTCCAGATACAGAAATAGGCGCTTCACCTATCTTTGCAAGAGAAACTTGTAAGAATTGTCCTGGCTTAACTTCCTTATCAAATTTAACCTTGAAAGTCCATTCAAGATCAGTATGTTTTAATATATCCAAAATTTCATAAGATTTTGGTAAAACATAATTTAAATAATCTTCATTTGCTCTTTTTATATTATTCTTAGCTTCCATTATTTTACCTCACTTCTTATTCTCTCTAATTCTTTATTTACTTTATTGATAGATTCTGGATAAGAAATTAATTCTGGGCAGTGGGCCGAACATCTACCGCAACCTACACACATCGGACCATCTCCAAATCTCTTATTATGAGCATAGATTTTATGCATTACCTTATACCTATATCTTTCCTTAAATGATGTTCTAAAATGAGCACCTCCTGCTACAAGATCAAAATCTTTTGTCATACAAGATGCATTAGTCCTTCTTCTTTCACCTACACGTCTATTAACATTGTAAGTAATATCCTTGGTTGTAAAACAAGTACAGGTAGAACAAGAAGTTGTACAAGAACCACATCCTATACATCTTGAATTATATTCATCCCAAATATCTGAATTTGCAATAAGATTTGCTTCCTCATTGTCCCTTATATCAGGAAATGTAACCTTTAGTTCATTTTCTTCTGGAAACTTTAAATCAAAATCAATCTTTTCAAAATCTCCAAAATCAAGATTATCATCTGTCTTAACATTCATTGAACCGTCTCCATTAAATCTAAATGCATATTTATAGCCATCAGTCTTATTAGAATCAGTAGAACAGCAGAAACAATTTCTATCTAAGTCCCCATCACATTCCATAAGTGCATAGTGAACCATGTTTTTACGTCTTAAGTAAAAGAAGTCTTCAAAAGGTCCATTTTTGATGAACATATCATCTAAATGTTTTATTGCATTTATATCACAAGCTCTTGCAAATACTAAAACTTCTTTTTTATAAGGGTTTTTAGTTTCTGTATAATCATCTTCTGTAAAATAGAAAAGATTTTCTGTCATTGGTAATAAAGCTTCTTTTGGTGAATATGTAGATTTTTCCTTGTATTCTAGTTCATCAAAACTTTCGATATTCTCATACATTATCGCATCTGTGTCACAGTATCTTCCACCCCTAGGGATTCTCTTTGGTGCAAATATTGCGTACTTTGACTTAAGAAGATCAAAAAAATCGCATACCTCATCTTTTTTGATGAGGAAATCATTATAAGTCATATAACCTCCTAATAATTTGTTATAGTATTGATAATCTTTTTCAGATTATTCTCCAACCTAAAAAAGCGTCCTCACAAAGTTATGAATTTTATCCTTGATATGTAAGATATTGGATTTAATTCATTTTGTTAGCGACTCTTTTTCTTATAATTCATATGAATTCGATTTCTATTTTAAGATATCATATCTATACAAATAAAAAAAGTGTTTTTATTAGTATTTCTGAAATATATGCAATTAAAATTAATGCTTTAATTAGATTATTATTGCTTATAATATTAGCTTATCTGCTTTCTTTTTGATCTTATATTTTAAGGTAACTATTATTTTGAATATCATTAATTTTAATTGATATAAGAAAATTATGTAAAAATAATAAAAGCCTACCCTAGTTTTAATATTAGGATAGACTTATTTTTAATTTTCCTTTATATATTCTAAAGCTTTTTTATTTTCTTCTATTGTATAATTTATGACTGACTCATCCAAGGCATCTGACATAAATACGGCCTCAAATTGTGATGGTGGCATTAGGATTTTACTATTTTTCATAAAGTTAAAGTACTTAGAATAATTATCAAGGTCTGCTTTGCTTACATCATCAAAAGATCTAATTTCATCAAAATCTCCAAAAAATAGACTCATCATTGACTTATATCTTGTGACACAAGCCTTTACACCTGTGGCTTTTAGATTGTCGTTAAAACCCTCTTCAAGCATTTGTGCATATTTTTCAAGTCTTTGGTATATATCTGGATTTTCTTTAAGAATTCTTAAAACATCAAGACCCATTTTCATTATAAAAGGTGAGCCTGATAGGGTCCCTGCTTGGTAGACTGGTCCCATTGGTGATAATTTTTCCATTATTTCACGCCTTCCTGCAAAACCTCCTACTGGCATTCCTCCTCCTACAATTTTCCCAAAACAGAACATATCTGGTTTTACTCCAAGCTCTGTTGAGATTGATCCAAATTTAAGTCTAAATGCTGTTATTACCTCATCAAAAATTAAAATTATACCATTTTCATCACTTATTTTTCTCAAAGCTTTAACAAAGTCAATATCAATTGGAACAACACCCATATTCCCTGCTATAGGTTCTAAGATTATTGCAGCTACATCGTCTTTATTCTCTTTAATTGTTTTTTTTACCGATTCTATATCATTGTATTTACAGATTAGAGTATCTTTTATAACATTTTCCGGCACTCCAGCTGATGTTGGCACATTAAAGGTGAGACTACCAGATCCTGATTTTACCAAAAGTCCATCAGAGTGTCCATGATAGCAACCTTCAAACTTAATAATCTTTGACTTATTGGTAAATCCTCTTGCAAGCCTTATAGCAGACATGGTTGCCTCTGTTCCAGAGTTTACCATCCTTACCATATCTGTATCAAAAGCTTTACTTAGAAACTCTGCTATTTCAACTTCTACTTTTGTAGGAAGTCCAAAAGTTAACCCTTCTTCAAGGTATCCCTTGGCTTTTTCTATCAACTCATCCTTTCCATGTCCTAGAATCATGGGTCCCCATGATGAGATAAAGTCAATATAAGCATCATTGTTTTCATCTACTATATTGTGACCCTTTCCATATTTAGCAAAAATCGGATGACCACCAACTGCAGCAAAAGCCCTGACTGGTGAATTTACCCCTCCAGGTATATATTTTTTAGCCTCATCAAATAAAGTCATTATTTCATCTCCCTTAAAAATTTTGCCATTTCCTTTGCGTGATATGTTATTATCATCTTGGCACCTGCTCTTTTAATAGAAATTAAGATTTCATATATTATCTCTTCATTTACAAGGCCAATTTTTATAGCATTTTTAACCATAGAATATTCGCCACTTACATTGTAAGCTACAACATTAGTGTTGAAATTTTCTTTAGTTCTTTGGATTATATCTAAAAATGATAGAGCAGGTTTTACTATTATGAAATCTGCATCTTCATCTATATCCAAAGCAATTTCTCTCATTGCTTCATCAGAATTATGATAATCCATTTGATAAGATTTTCTATCTCCAAAGCTTGGAGCAGAATCCGCCGCCTCCCTAAATGGTCCATAAAAGTTTGATGCATATTTTGCAGAATAAGCCATTATCGGTATATTTTTAAAGCAATTTTTATCTAGTATTTCTCTTATTGCCCTTATCCTAAAGTCCATCATATCTGATGGTGCTATAACATCAGCCCCTGCCTTTGCATGTGATAGGGCAATTTTTGCAATATATTTTACTGTCTCATCGTTTTTAACATGACCTTCATCATCAAGAATTCCACAATGACCATGATCTGTGTACTCACACATACAAACATCTGTTATAACTATAAGATCTTTATTTATCTCTTTTATCTTTCTTATAGCCTTTTGTATTATCCCATCATCAGCATAAGCCCCGCTTCCACAAGCATCTTTATGTCCTGGAATTCCAAATAAAATAACTGCCCTTATACCCAAGTTAACTATCTCATTTATCTCATCTTCAAGCATATCAATTGAGAAATGGAAACAGTCTGGCATAGATGGAATTTCCTTTTTAATATTCTCACCTTCAACTACAAAAAGCGGATATATAAAATCAGAAATTGATAGAGTGGTTTCTCTTGTCATCTCTCTTAGTAACTTTTTTTCTCTTATTCTTCTCATTCTCATATTTTGCTTTCTCCTATCGTTTCTACAAGAGAGTCTACAGTTTGTTTTTTACTTTCTTTAAACACTTCAAGTCCGTAATTTCTTATGGTCCTACTTGTAATCTCTCCTATAGAAAATATCTTTGTATCCTTAAGTGAATCTTTTCCATAGAGTTTTATAAAATTGTTGACAGTTGATGATGATGTAAAAATTATGGCATCAAAATCAAGATCAACATCTTTTATTTTTTTTGCTACTAGGTTATCATAAATTACCATCTCGTCCAAATCAGCTATTTCTCTCAGCTTATCTATAATCTTTGCTCTAGATAGGTTTGAGTGTGGAAAAAATATCCTATCATCTTTATTCACCCTTTTTTTCATCTCTTCTACTAAATTTTCTCCAAGAAAAGATTTCGGAATAATTTCTACTTTAAGATGGTAGTTTTCTATCTCTTTTTTAGTTTTTTCACCTATTGCACAAATCTTAACTTGACCGAGTCTTCTTATATCATGTTTACAAGTTAATCTTTTAAAAAATATTTTTACAGCATTTACAGATGTAAATAGCAAATAGTCATAGGAAAACTCGTTTATTTTCTCATCAAGCTTATCTAAGTTTATAGGTTTTATCTTTATAGTTGGAATTATGATTGTTCTAAAACCTAGTTTTTCAAACATTTCCCTATCTTTTATCCCTGATTCATAGTCACGAGTTAGGGCGATTTTTTTACCAAAATGAACTTTTTTTTCAAAGTAATTTAAACTCTCCCTAAGTCCAACTGTATCTGAAATTACTATAAGGGCTGGTCTTTTTATTTTTCCTAAGTCTATCTTATCAAGGCAATTTCCTATTGTTGATACATAGGTTTTTTGCTGATTTGATGAGCCCATTGATATTATAGCAAGCTTTTTTTTCATATCAATACCACCTTTTTTAAGCTCACCTAAAATGTTTGGAAGATTTTTAAGTCCCATATAAAAAACAAGAGTCCCTGGAAGTTTAGCAAATTTCTTGAAATCTTCTGAACTATCATTTTGCCTATGTCCTGTTATAAAAGATATAGATGTTGATATATTTCTATGACTTGCTGGGATTCCTGCAGTATTAAGGCAAACTATACCTGATGTAAGACCAGGTATAGTTTCAAATTCAAGTCCATTTTCTTTAATGAAGATTGCCTCTTCTGACCCTCTTGCAAAAACATAAGGATCTCCTCCCTTAAGTCTTACTACTTTTTTTCCTTCCTTTGCCTTAGCCACCATAAGTTCATTTATCTTATCTTGACTTAATATATGCTCTCCCATAGACTTTCCAACATAGTAAAGTTCTTTATTTCTATAAGGGTCAAGAATTGTTTGATTTAATAACCTATCATATATTATGACATCAGAATCATCTAAAGCCTTTTTACAAGCTATAGTAATATTATCTCTTGAGCCAATTCCAGCTCCTGCAATAATGATTTTTTTATAGTGGGCCTTTTTCAAATTTCTTGCAAGTTTTTTCCCAAGATTAATTCTTTGATCAATTTTTCCGGAAATTTCCCTATAAAATATTTTACCTTCTCTATCATAGGCCATAGATCCAGTAAGTTTTATATTGTCACCATCAATTTCAGTAAAAATCCCCATAGGGGTTGAACAATCTGCACCAAGCTCCTCTTGAAATGCTCTTTCAGTCTCCATCCTTACAAGAGTATTAAAGTCTGAGTGCTTTTTAAATATTTGAAAAATATCCCTATCTTCTTTTCTAATCTCAATACCCAAAATACCTTGGCAGACTGAGGGAGTAAAAATTTTAGGGTCAAGGTCAAAATTTATAAGATGAGTTAAATTTGACCTAATAAGACCAGCTTTTGCAAGGATTATCCCATCAAGATTTTCATCTTCTATCTTTTTTATCCTTGTTTCTACATTCCCCCTTATTGGCTTAAAATCTATGTTAGAAAAATAATTTATCCCCTGACATGTTCTCCTATTTGATCCTGTCCCAACCAGAGTATTTTCCATATCATCCATACTTTTAATAAAGTCACGACCTACAAAAGAATCCCTTGGATCTTCTGCCTTTAAAGGTGGAGCAAAAATCAGCCTATCATCAATTCTAGATGGCATATCTTTTAGAGAATGAACTGCTATGTCAATTTCTTTTTCAAGAAGAGCCTTTTCAATCTCTTTTACAAAAACTCCCTTAGAATTAATCTCATCTATTCTTCTATCTTGAATCCTATCTCCCTTGGTTGAAATCTTTACAATTTTAGTGGAGATTCCTTCCAAATCTAAAATCTCCTTAATAATGTTGGTCTGTTTTATAGCAAGATTACTTGCCCTAGTCCCAATCTTTATTACTCTATTCATCTAAACTCTCCAAATACTTATCCAAGAATTTTCTATCTTTTCTATAAAGATCTTGTAAAAATCCCCTACTATTGACTCCCTTAACCTTAAGTTTATCCCTAATATTAATAATTAGAGAAATTTTTTCCATATCAAGCCCGTCAAGGTACTTTTTTATATCATCTCCAATCATCTTTGATAAAAATGGTAGCTTTCCATTGGTTGAAATAGAAATATCTATAAAATCTTTTTTAATATTATTTCTTAAATAAAAGTCGCTATCAGAAGAATTTGTTAAATCTAGGACCCAAAGATTTCTATCTTGGGCTTTTTTAAAAAGTTTTTTGTTCAAAACTTCATCTCCACTTGCCAAAAATACAAAATCACATGAAGGAAAGATGAAATTTTCATCAAATTCTCCTATATTTATTACAAATCTTTCTGGGTATGTTTCACTTAAGAGCTTAATATTCTCATTTATATCCTTAGCAAAAACAAGAAAGTCAAAGTTTCCCTTTAAAAGAGACCTAATCTTTCTAAAGGCAATCTTACCTGCTCCTAAAAATAGGCATATCTTATCCTTAGAATCAATAGAAATTGGAAAATATCTCATTTTTTATACACCTTTGTCAAAATTTTTAAAGCACTATCAAAATCTTCATAATAGTTTTCCTTAAGACTTAAAATAGGCTCTCTTGCGACCTTTTTTAAGGCATTTCTTACAGCCTTATCAACCTTAATCTTTTGAGCAGTAGTCATATCGGTCTTTCTAAAAATATAGTCTAAGGTCTTATCTGCCAATTCATCGCACCTTTCATTTAAAGATTTTAAAATATAGTCAATCTTAACTTCTTTCATCCACTTCAAAGTATCCTTTGCCTTGTCTTCTATCTCTGGAATATAAGAATTTAAAATATCCCTTCTTTTGTTCAAATTTTTCTTCGATATATCCTTAATAGAGTCTATGTCTTTTAAAAATACATTTTCTAAATCTCCAATACTCGGCTCACAGTCACGAGGTAGGGCCAAGTCAAATATGTAAACTTTCTTATCTATGTCCTTAAATTGATTTTTCTTAAAAACAAGGTGGGGTGATGCAGTTGATGAAAAAATAAAATCCATATCCTTTATAGAATCTACTCTTTTTTCATAATCAATTATAGAAATCTCAGGATACTTTCTTTTAAACTCAAAAGACTTCTCCATATGCCAATTTGAAATATAAATATTTGCCCCAGTTTCTAAAAGGTTTTTAATAGTAAGCTCTCCAATTGATCCAATACCAACAACAAGGGCATTTTTATTAGATAGGTCCATAATCTCCCCAGCCTTTTTTACAGCTATATATGGTAAAGACAAGGGTATATGAGAAATATTTGAATCAGTTTTAATGTTTTTTGAAAGATTGATAGCTCTTCTAAAAATCTCACTTAAAATTTTTTTTGCATATCCTAAAGAAAGAGAAGTTTCAAATGAATCAGAAATTTGACCTAGAATTTGGTCTTCTCCTACAATTAACGAATCAAGACCTGCTGCAAGTCTAAATAAATGATTTATAGCTACAAAATCTTTCCTGAAAGTAATAAATTCAGAAAGTCCTCTAAGCTTAAAAAAGTCTTCAAAAAAGCTTATAGCAAAGTTCCTGTCAACAATATTTCTCTGACTTACAAGAAAAATCTCTGACCTATTGCAGGTTGAAAGAATCAAGACCTCCTCCATACCCTTATTTTCTAAAATTTCACTTGCATCAATAATCTCAGAGTCCCTAAAGTGAACCTTCTCACGAATTTCTATATCTGCTTTGTGGTGATTTAGACCAAAAGAATAAAAAAACAATAAAATCCCTCCTTATTACTGATATTATTATCAGCATTATTACTGATATTATTATTATAGCATTAAAAATGATAAACAAAAAAAGCCCGCCGTAAGCGAGCTAGGAAAGAGCCAATATAAAGATATAATTTTAATAATTTCGGGGATTAACTAAAGAAAGGCCCTTTTCAAAAAGTACAATAAATAAAAGTACTTCTTGCTATAAATTCTATCATAGCAAAGTAAAAAAGTAAATAACTTTAATAATTTTTTTTAAAATAAAATCTTAATAAATTTTAACAAATCAATCATCAAAAAATAGCATCAATCCAAAAAGTTTCACTAAAATTAAAATAACTTATTATTAAAGCAGAAAAACTTATTGAGCATATTATCCCAGTAATACCTGCGTTTATTAATAATGATTGTGCTTTTTATTGAAGTTTAAAGCAAAGTTTTTAAAGCATTGAAAAACTAACAATTAATCAATCTTATCAATATTATGAAATCGGCATAACACCTTAATTTTTAAGCCTTATCTACAAAGACTTCGCCAATAAATACCCACCTATAAGGGCTGAATCATTTCCAAGCTTTGGCTTTACTATATATTTTTCGCTTGTCTTTACTTCTACGTAATCGCCTTTTATTTTGTCAAATTCTTCTCTTATTAGCTCTATAAAGCCTTCTTTGTTTATAAGTCCACCACCTATTATTACAACTTCTGGTCTAAGTACTAAAGTATAGGTGTAGATTGCTTTGGCTATGTAGTTTGCTGCTATTTTAAATGGTTTTTCTTTAAGGTCTGCATCTTTTGGGTTTTTACCTAGTCTCTTGTTTATGCTTGGCCCTGATGCAAGTCCTTCTAGGCAATTTTTATGGTAGGTACAGCTTGATTTGAAATCATCATCTTTTAATCTTTCTACACTTATATGTCCCATTTCTGGATGAGAGTATCCATTTAAAAGTTTTCCGTCTTGGACATATGCTCCTCCTATTCCTGTACCAACGGTAAGATATAAACTTGAGTTAGTATCTAATCCAGCTCCCTTTTGACTTTCTCCTATCAAAGATAGTCCTACATCTGTTACTAGTCCTATCTTCTCACATACTTCTTTTTTGAGATTTTCTAAAAGATTAAAGTCAACCCATAGTTTTTTTGGGGTATTTTGTATATGGCCATAAGTTTTTGATTTCTCATTTAAGTCTATTGGTCCAAATGCTCCAACTCCTGCTTTTTCTACTGGATTTTTCTTAAAAAATTCTCCTATTTTTTTAAGATTATTAGTAGGATTTCCTGTATCAATCCAAATATCAGAAGTCATCTTTCCATTCTCATCAAATGCAGCACACTTTATCTTGGTTCCACCAAATTCTATTGATCCATACATATTAGTTACCTATATTTTCTTCCTTCTTTATAAATTCTAATGACTCATTGAAACTTTCTGCTTTTATATCAGGCTCAGTCTTACTTTCTTCATTTATGCTTCCATCTGGGGCATATCCTAAAGTATTTGTGTAGGTAAATACAAGACCTGAGTTTGGCATGACATCATTTATAATCCCTAAGGTTATTCCATCTCCACCTGTTTTTTCTCCAATAATACTTGCTATATGAGTATTTTTGCAAAAATTTGCAAGCCCTTCTGCTGCCGAATATACTCCCTTATTTACCAAAAGATATAATTTTCCCTTAAATTTAACTCCCTCTAATGGTATAACTTCCACCCTATCTTTGCTATAGTAAGTAAAGTCTTTTAAATCTTCCTTATGTTTAATATTCATTTTTTCAAGATTTATATTTGAAATATTTTCAAATACTACTCCTTCACTTTCTAAAAGCATTCTAGATCTCATTCCATCTTTAAAGAACATATGATTGTCTAAGCTTACTTTTTTATTTATAAGTCTTGGGAGAAGATAGTTTTTCCAATATTCTATATTTCCACCAGAATTATCTCTTATATCTATGACAATAGCTTTGAGGTCTGGATTATCATTGAGGTATTTATCAATTGCATTCATATCATCATCTAGCTCATATTCTGCAAGCATCTCTTTTATCCTTATCATTCCTATGCCATTTGCTATATTTTCAATTCTTATATTGTCATTTTCATATATTAAATTTCCATCACTTCTTTTCCTATTTCCATCACTTAACTCACTTGACTGAAGTCCTTTTATATTGTACCTATCTCTTACAGATTCTTGGTTCATAGCCAAGAATTCATAGTACATGGAAGGATCTTTCCAAAAATGAGAGTAGTAGTCAAGGCTATCTTCTACATAGTTCTTGTCTGCTATGTTTGCATGGTCATTTTTCAAGTCTTTAACTATTTTTTGCATGATTTTTATAAATTCATCGTCATTTTTACAAAACTTTATCTCATTTAAGTAGGAAGAGTAATTTGCTAAAAAATCGATACCATATTGTCTTTTAATTACACCAAAAAAAGGATAATTTTCCTTAATTTGCTTAAAAAAATAATTAAAGTCTTCTACCATTTCCTCTTGACTTAAGGCTTTTTTCTCCTTTTTATCTTCAAAGCTTAATTTTGCTGGTCCTTTAAGTTTCCTATACCAAGATAAATAATCTTCCATATTTTTAAATTTATTTAAATCATCTGGATTAAAATTAACTATCTCATTTTTATCCTTATTTTCTTTTTGGATAAATGTTTCTCTTCTATTTTCAAGATAGGATATCCTTCTTTGGGCACAAGATGAAAAAATAATTAAAAAGCTTAAGACTAAAAGACTTAGTTTACTTCTTTTCTTCATTTAATCCTCCATTTATAACCCAATCTCTTTTTCCTATCTCCATTATAAATGGAAGAATACCTATAGGATTAATGAGAGAAAAAATTATTATCATAAGTAATAAAAATGACAATTTCCTTCTTTCAAACCTTATAAGAGAGCTTGTATTGGCCCTGTGCCTGTTCATTAAATAAATACATCTTAAGGCCAAAAATACACCTCCTACAAGTTCGAGAACTTCTCTATAATAAAGACCAAAAGCAAAAACTGATATAGATGATAAAAAGTAAAGAAAGTACATTATTTTATTTTTTTTATTATAATTTCTCAGTTTTTGTGAAACTAGTTTTTTCTCATCTTTTTTCATATCTATATTATAACATTATAAACCAAGGTTTGGATATACTTTCAAATAAGAGTCAGATCTTTCCCCTGCCTTGTAATTTAAATATCCTGCCATGGCAATCATGGCTGCATTATCTGTACAAAGGATTATATCTGGATTATAAAATCTGATATCTCTTTTGTCACATTCTTCTTTAAGTCTTTCCTTAAGTCTTGAGTTTGCAGCAACTCCACCTGAAACAGCCAAAGTTTTAAGACCTGTTTCATCAAGCAATCTCATAGATTTTGCTACTAAAACATCTACTACAGCTTCTTGGAAGCTTGCAGCGACATCCGCCTTATTTATTTCTTCATTTTTTTGGCTTTTTTGGTTTAAATAATTTAAAACTGAAGTCTTAAGTCCTGAAAACGAAAAATCATAGGAGTCTTTTTCAAGCATTACCCTTGGAAAGTCTATAGCTTCCTTATCTCCTTCTTTGGAAAGTTTATCAATCTTTGGTCCACCTGGATATCCAAGACCTATTGCCCTTGCCACCTTATCATAAGACTCTCCAGCGGCATCATCTCTAGTTTGTCCTATTATTTCATAATCTGTATAATCATCAACTCTTACAAGATAAGTATGTCCTCCACTTACAACTAAAGATATAAAAGGAGGTTTTAATTTTTTATTTGAAAGATAGTTTGCACAAATATGACCTTGCATATGATTTGTTCCAATCATTGGAGTATTGGTTGAAAGAGAAAGGGCCTTGGCTGCAGAAATTCCAACCAAAAGTGAACCTATAAGACCTGGACCTTTGGTTACTGATATTAAATCTATATCATCATAAGAAAGTCCAGTATCCATAAGGGCCTTTTCTATAAGTGGATTTATAGCCTCAAGGTGCTTTCTTGATGCAATCTCTGGAACAACCCCTCCAAATATCTTGTGTATATCAATTTGGGAAGATATTAAATTACATAAAACTTCCCTATCATTTTTTAAAATAGCTACAGAAGAATCATCACAAGAAGTTTCGATTCCCATTGTATAAAAGTCTTTCATTACTTTAATTCCTTTAACATTATATAAGCATCTTCATTTATCTTAGAATAATAATTTTTCCTAAGTCTTATCTTCTCAAAGCCAAATTTTTCATAAAGATTTAAGGCAGGGACATTTTCAGTAGAAACCTCAAGCCAAATCTTTTTTACTCCGGTTCTTATAGAATCATTTATAAGTCTTTCAAGCATAAAAGAACCTATATTTTGACCTCTAAAAGCCTCATCTACAGCTATAGTATATATTTCAGCCTCGTCCAAAATTACAGATACTATGTAAAAACCAACAGCTTCTCCACCCTTATCGTAGACAAAGTGTCTTTTGTGTTTATTCATTTGTAAATCTTTTATAAGGTCTTTTTTACTCCAAGGCTCGTAGAATGAGTCATTTTCTATCCTATAAACATTATCACAATCAGCCAAAGTCATATTTCTAATCATTCAACTTCTTCTTTCTATCTATTTCAGCTTGGGACTTTCTCATATAATTAGGAACAAGTTTAAATAATTCAAATTCCTCATCTTTCATATCTATGGCAAGCTTACATAAGTTCCTACCTATACACGAGGTATAAGAAAAATCTAAGATATTAGCTCTTTTAAACTTATCCTTATACTTGATAGATATTTCTGAAACTAGATCAAAAGAAAGTCCTGAATCATTACAAAAATTTGAAAAATCATCTATATTATATAGATCTTCCTTAACAATTTCTTCTAAATTTTCACCGTAAAGTGCTCCATAAACCCTATTTCCCCTAGCATCTAACATGCTTGCCTTGTACTTACTTGAAGAATTTAAAGCTAGTGCCTTAAGAGTTGAAATAGGAATCAACTTTTTATTCCTTACTTGGGCAAATGTCTTTGCTATAGTCATCCCAATCCTAAGACCTGTAAAAGATCCAGGTCCCTTTGCAACAGCAAATATATCTATATCTGAAAGCCTAAGTCCTAAAAATGAAAGTAAACTTTCAATCATAGGAACAAGGGATTCGGAATGAGTTTTTTCTTGATTTACATTAAAATCTCCTATAATTTTACCATCTTCACTAATACTTACAGTAGAAATCATAGTAGATGTATCAATGGCTAAAACTCGCATTTTATCTCCTATACTAAATTATACTAATATCTCTTGTGTTCTCGTTGATTTTTTCAATTCTAACTTCAATCATATCATCTGGTAGATAAGACTTAGCCCTATCGGCCCATTCAATAAATGTAATGGCATCTTCCGGATAAAAATAAGTCTCAAAATCTATATCCAAAATATCATCCTCATTTTCAAACCTATAAAGATCTAGATGGTATATATCAAAATCCTTGACATTGTAAATATTTACAATAGCAAAAGTAGGTGATGAAGTATCAGAAACTTCTAAATATTCACCTACAAAAGATACAAAAGTAGTCTTACCTGCTCCCATATCTCCAACTAAATTTATAACCTGACCTGGCCTAAGCTTTTTAGCAAAATCAAAGGCAAAATCTCTCATTTCATTTAAAGAATTAATTCTCATACTTACTCCTTAACTTTCATTATACTACAAGAAGTTCAAATTAAAGCTTAATAGTAATATATTATTATACAAGTAGATTAAAAAATCAAGAAAAATTTACAGTCAAGTCCATAATATTGTGTAAAAATTACTAGTCCAATATTTACTATTTCATTCTAATATACAATTTAGAAGAAGTTATCCAATCCTCATTGATATCAATGAGGATTGCTCCTATTAGTCTAATAGCCGATTCTTGATTTGGAAATATTCTAATCACTTTTTCACGCCTTCTAACTTCTTCGTTTAGTCTTTCTAAGCAATTGGTTGATTTAAGTCTACTATGAATTACTCCATTAATAAATAGGAAAAAGCATCTTCAAAGCCTTCATCTAAGGTGTCTAAAGAATAATGAGAACCTTGTTGTAAGTGTAAATGGAGTAGACCAATCTTTTAATCCACATAGTGTTGTAGATTATGAAGCTAAAAGAGGGACAACAGTTACTTTTAAAATAAAACCTACATCCGAAAGAGGCTCAAAGTATTTCGTTGAGGGAGTATTTGATGTTCCAGTAGTAGGTTATAACAATTTAGATAATGTAACAGTTGTTATGTATAAAATAAATGAAGAAGGTGAAGCTGTAGCTAATCCTGAAAAACCTAAAGAAGATAAAAAAGACGATAAAACTGAAGCAAATCCTGAAAATCCTAGCGATGATAAAAAGGGTGATAATACTGAAGTAAATCCATAAAACCCTAGTGATGGTAAAAAGGATGATGGTACTAAAGTAAATCCTAAAAATCCTCAAGATGGTAAAAAGGAAGAAGAAAATAAACCTTTAACTGCAGCTGATCTTACAGATATGGGCTTTGCTACTAAAAAGGAAGCTGAAAATGCTGCTAAGAAAGTTTTAGAAAATGATGAAATTAATAAGTCTTATTCTATATCTAAAGAAAAAGATGGTAAATATTATGTAGCCCTTTCTCCAGTTGAAGCTGTAGAAGAAGATAAGGAAAATAAGGAAAAATATCACAGTAAAGATACTAAAATCGTTCAAAAAACCGAAGATGATCATAATAAAGATGATAAAAAAGTTAGAAGAGTAGAAAACGAAAATGAAGTTAAAAAAGTAAACAATCCTACTAATAGATCTAACAATGTAAGAACAGGTGTTGGCTCTATAGCTGGTATTGGTGGTATGTTAGGCCTAAGCTTAGCTGAATTTTTAGCTACAAAAAAGAAAAATAAATAATTGCCTTATATAATCTTTCACATTCGAGAATAAAAAAAGAAAATGATGCTACAAATTCCCTATTTCTTTGTAGTATCATTTTTTTATTATTTCATATAGGTAAGTATTTACTGTGAAAAAGTTTATTGTTTTTGTTATACTAATAGTGTCAATTATCGAATATACTTTAGAATTAAACTTAATTCTTACTGCTCGTAAATTTACCATAATCAAAAAAAGAAGATCTCCCATTTGTGAACTGACCCCCAAAAGTTGGATCTAAAAACCAACTTAAGTAGGTCAGTTTTTTAATGGCAAAATACAGTACAGAATTTAAAGTGATGGTCGTAAAAGAGTATCTAAAAAACACAATAGGATACAATCAATTAGCTAAAAAATATAAAATACCACAAGAATCTATTGTTAGAAGATGGGTAAACTCTTATCAAACACAAGGCTATAAAGGGCTAAAAGTATCAAGAAAAAATAACAAATATACTTTAGAATTTAAACTAAAAGTAGTAAACTTGTATATAATAGGAGGAATGTCCTATCAAAGCCTAGCAAATGAACTTAAATTCAATAATCCAACTTTAATTTGGAATTTTAAAACAAGAAATATATTATGGAAGAAAATTCTATTCATATGAAGAATTAAAAGAATAATAGAAAAATTAGGATATTTAAGTCCAGTAGAGTTTAGAAAGAAGAATTCAGCATGAAAATTTTCCTACCCCTAGGGGTAGGAAAGGCAAATAAATACCAGAGTAAGTAAAAACTCAATCTGGTATTTGGTACAACTTTTTGGGGTTGTCTTAGAGAGTCTATGGCTTATTTATATTGAAATAAGCTATGGTCACACCCCTTACTTCGACTGTAAGGAGAAGTCTCCGTGATTTTTATAATACCTATATGTTTAGCTTTTATATTTAGTGAATAGCTGTATTAACCTAATCTACTTTCCTAGACAAAACCTCAGTCTAACTATACAAAGACTGCTACTACATAACACCTTCATCAATTCAATTCCTCAATTGTGATAGGGGTTTTATCTCACTGCGTTCGAAGTAAGTAGTCTGATTCCGCTTATTCATGAACGTAAAAAAGCTGTTGCAGGATAATTAGTCCTTGCAACAAGCTTTTTTCTATGATTATTTATTTTTTGCTAGATTATAAAGAGTTTTTACAAGAACTCCTGTTGCTCCTTTTTGATTTAGACCTTGTGGAGCTGAAAGATAAGCTGTTCCTGCTATATCTAAGTGAACCCAAGGAGTGTTTTCCACAAAGTTTTCTATAAATTGTCCAGCAGTAATTGAACCTGCCATCCTTCCGCCTGTGTTTTTGATGTCGGCATTTTCTGATTCATTGTATTTTCTAATAAATGGATCATTTGGAAGTTGCCAAACTTTTTCATCACTAACTTTACTTGCTTCTATAACCTTAGCAAAGGCTTCATCATTGTTTGTTATAGCTCCTGTATAGGTTTCTGCAAGAGCTACTAAAACTGCTCCTGTAAGGGTTGCAAGGTCAATCATTAGCTCTGGATTATATTCTGTAGCACCATAGTTTACCGCATCAGCAAGAGTTATTCTTCCTTCAGCATCTGTATTGTCAACCTCTATGGTCATCCCATTTCTTGCCTTTATTATATCACCAGGCTTATAGGATCTTCCAGAAATCGAATTTTCACAAGCTGCAACTATGCCAACTATATTCTTCTTAAGTTTATTTTTCGATATGGCCTTCATTGCTCCAATAACTGTACCAGATCCACCCATATCAGAATTCATTGTTTTCATTCCATCACTTGTTTTTATAGAATATCCACCTGAATCATAAGTTAGACCCTTTCCTACATATACATAAGGTCTTTCATCATCTTTTCCATGTAGGTATTCCATTACTATAAATCTTGGTTCATTATCTGAGCCTTTAGCAACATTGTAGTAGGCAGTAAGACCCATATTAAGAATCTCATCTTTTTGATATATTTTTACATCAACACCAAGATCTTCTAGCTCTTTTTTAGCGTAATTTGCTAAAGTTTCTGGGTAAATATCATTAGATCTTAAATTTACTAAATCCTTAGCAAGTTTTTGTCCTAAAAGTACATTTAAAAGTTCATCTAAGTCTTCCTTATATTCTTCTAAGTTTTTAGGAAGATTTATATTCTCAAGCTTTACTAGACTTTTTTCTTTTTTGTAATGGTCAAATTCATAAATACCAGATTCTATCGCCTCAACTATACTTAAAAGATATTCCTTATCTTTAAAGTTAAATTGATTTTCAATAAAGCTTATCTCTTCTATATCTTTTGATTTTATATATCTTATTAACTTATACACTGCTTCTTTTAGAACTTCTTTACTAAATTCATTCTTTTTTCCTAGCCCTAAAAGAATTTTATCTTCTCCAATATTTGGAAAGATTTCTCCCATATTTCCCTTAAAAAATGGATTTCCTTTTTCATTTTCGAAAACAAATTCTATTAGATTTCTATTACTATCATTGTATTTATAATTCATAATATCCTCCCTTTTTTATCATACGCCAATTTTAGAAATTTTTAAGTTATTATTACCTTGCTTATTTGCTTTTTTAATTTTATTATGTGAATTTTTTTAAAATAAATTGTTTTCACTATTAATATGTTATATAATAGATAAGTAAAACTTATTAAATAATAGGAGGAGTTTATGTTTTCAGAATTTTTACCTGTTATAGCAGCAATCATTGCAGTTTTATTTATGTTATTTCAAATTAAATCAAATATTCTTCCAGTAAGCGAAGGCAATGAAAGAATGAAGGCTATATCAGGAAATATCAAAGAAGGAGCCATGGCTTTTATATCTCGTGAATATAAATATGTAATCTTATTTGTAGTCATAGTTGCAATTCTTATAGCTGTTTTTATTGATATAAACACTATGATTTGCTATATCTTTGGTTCTTTATTATCAATGCTAGCAGGATACGTAGGTATGAGAATATCAACCGCATCAAACGCTAGATGTACAAACGAAGCAATGAGTAAGGGACTTCCTGACGCTTTGAAAGTTGCTTTTGCTGGAGGTTCTGTAATGGGATTTGCAGTAACAGGATTTGGACTTTTTGGAGTAGGTTTGGTTTATCTAATCTTTAGAGATCCTGCAACACTTATGGGATACTCATTTGGTGCAAGTTCTGTAGCACTCTTTGCAAGAGTAGGCGGAGGAATTTATACTAAAGCTGCAGATGTTGGAGCTGATCTTGTAGGAAAAGTAGAAGAGGGAATCCCAGAAGATGACCCAAGAAATCCAGCTGTAATCGCTGATAACGTAGGAGATAATGTAGGAGATGTAGCTGGAATGGGGGCTGACCTTTTTGAATCATACGCTGGAGCAATTCTTTCAGCTATGGTATTAGGTTTTGCCTTATTTGGAGATAATGGTATCAAATTTCCACTTGTACTATCATCTATAGGCATATTTTCATCAATTTTGGCAGCTTTCATTTTCTTAAGAAAAAGACAAAATTCACCACAATCTGCCCTTATGTTTACAATCTATATATCAGGGGCAATTGTACTAATAGCATCATTTATACTTTCAAGTATGTATTTTGGTAATATGAAAGCAGCTATATGTGTAGTTGTCGGAATACTTGTAGGAATATTAATAGGATTTTTATCAGAGGTCTTTACATCTGAAAAATTCAACCAAGTCAAAAGAATAGCAGAAGAAAGCCAAACAGGAGCTGCCACAAACATCATAGCAGGTCTTTCAAGTGGTATGCTTTCAACAGTAGGACCAATTATCCTTATATCCATAGGAATACTTGTTTCATATCACACAATGCAAATGTATGGTATAGCACTTGCAGCAGTAGGTATGCTTTCAATTACAGCAACAACAGTAACAGTAGATGCTTATGGTCCAATCTCAGATAACGCTGGTGGTATTGCTGAAATGAGTGGACTTGATGAATCAGTAAGAGAAATTACAGATGAACTTGACTCAGTAGGAAATACAACAGCAGCTATTGGTAAAGGATTTGCAATAGGATCTGCAGCTTTAACTGCACTTTCACTATTCGTAACATATACAGAAACAGTAAATCTTGACACACTTTCCCTACTTGACTCAAAAGTAGTAGCAGGAATGTTTATCGGTGGTATGCTTCCTTTCTTATTTTCAGCTTTAACAATGAATTCAGTTGGAAAAGCTGCAACAGAAATGATAAATGAAGTAAGAAGACAATTTAGAGAAAAACCAGGTATCCTTGAAGGAATTGAGCACCCAGACTATGCTTCATGTGTTGATATTTCTACAAAAGCATCACTAAAAGAAATGATTATCCCTGGAGCTCTTGCAATAATAGTTCCACTATTTGTAGGAAAAGTATTCGGACCAGAAACATTAGGAGGTCTTCTAGCAGGATCCCTTGTAACTGGTGTACTAATGGCAATATTCATGTCAAATGCTGGTGGTGCTTGGGATAATGCTAAGAAATTCATAGAATCTGGAGAAGAAGGTGGTAAAAACTCACCAGCTCACCACGCAGCAGTAGTAGGTGATACAGTAGGTGATCCATTCAAAGATACTTCAGGTCCATCATTAAATATCCTTATAAAACTTATTACAGTAGTATCTGTAGTCTGTGCAGGATTATTTATCTAATTATATTAAAGAAAGCCCTAGGGCTTTCTTTTTTTAGCCTATTATAAGAAAAAAAGGAGAAATAAGTCATTTAAATATCTTTTCATTTGCCTTTAATTTGATGATTAAAATTATTTTTATACAAAATTAGCTTACTAATTACCTAATACTATTCTTTACAGTTTAAAGCTAAGACTAAATATTTTATCTTTCACTATATAGTATAATACTTTTCTTATATATCATATGTTTCTTATTAAATATAGATGATTTTTTAAAAAATATCATACAACAAACAAAAAATTTCAATCCACACTCCCATGAAGGGAGTGACAAGTTACCATTATCCAATTTTACATGCTCCAAATTTATTTCAATCCACACTCCCATGAAGGGAGTGACACTTAGGTTTTGTTTTAATGCCTGTTAGTCATGCAAGTATTTCAATCCACACTCCCATGAAGGGAGTGACAATTTAATAACAACAACCGGGACTTTTCTTTTTGATTTCAATCCACACTCCCATGAAGGGAGTGACTAACTGATAGCCTATTAGGTAAGACAAAAACAAAGGAATTTCAATCCACACTCCCATGAAGGGAGTGACATAAAATTAATGGTAAAAGTGAATTTTTTGCAAGTATTTCAATCCACACTCCCATGAAGGGAGTGACATAAACTAATAACATTAATAGAGTATTTCGAGTTAGGAATTTCAATCCACACTCCCATGAAGGGAGTGACTATATGATAAATTGGATAAAAGGAGACAAAAAAAAATTTCAATCCACACTCCCATGAAGGGAGTGACATACTAAAATCATCAAATTTTATACAATCCATCCCCGTCTTTCAATCCACACTCCCATGAAGGGAGTGACCACTTGATCCAGTCCCTAATACTTCAATTTCCATTAATTTCAATCCACACTCCCATGAAGGGAGTGACACATTATGTTTCTACTATAAAATAGAAAGGAAGTATTTCAATCCACACTCCCATGAAGGGAGTGACACCGATACAGTTTTAGAAGGTACTAAAGCCCTTGACATTTCAATCCACACTCCCATGAAGGGAGTGACAAAATAATCTCATAACCCAATTTGCGATGCTGAGCAAAATTTCAATCCACACTCCCATGAAGGGAGTGACGAACCTAGGTTCATCAAAACCCTAGAAGGAGAATATTTCAATCCACACTCCCATGAAGGGAGTGACAGAAATGTATCTTATAGCTTTGACTAAAAATTATATTTCAATCCACACTCCCATGAAGGGAGTGACTAAATGAAGCAATAGAAAAATACGGCTATAGTATAATTTCAATCCACACTCCCATGAAGGGAGTGACTATATAATGTATTTACCAAGATAATTATATAATACTAAATTTCAATCCACACTCCCATGAAGGGAGTGACCTATTATTTATGATTTAACAAGTAGTCAAAAGCAAATTTCAATCCACACTCCCATGAAGGGAGTGACTTTTATAATTTTTTTCTCAAACTATCTCCACTTAATTTCAATCCACACTCCCATGAAGGGAGTGACCCATATTTTATATAACGAACTTGAACACATT
>NZ_JAXDSU010000092.1:0-25307 GCF_034090325.1 Anaerococcus porci | reverse complement strand
TGCAAGCTTTAATAAAATCAGCCAAATCTTCACACCTATTTAGGATTTTAAGACTTTTGTAATTTGCAGTTTGAAGACCAAGTTCTATTATTATATCTATTCCTGTATTTTTAGAAAAATCTTCTAAAAATTCTAGTTTTTTTTCTGTTATACAGTCACTTCTAGTAGAAATTGATATAGCTATAATATAATTCTTATTACAAGCACAAATAACTTCTTTAAATTTTTCATAGTCCATATATGTGTTTGAAAAATTTTGAAAATATGCAATGAACTTTTTTGCTTTATATTTACTACCTATGTAATTCTTGTTGATTTCTAGCTGCTTTTCTACTGTAAAAGAGCTTGGTAAGTTTTCAAAACTACCTCCAGACTCAGAACAGAATATACATCCTCCAAAACCAGCCTCTCCATCCCTGTTAGGACAGGTTAAAGACAACTTTATAGGTAGCTTATATACTTTTTGACCATATTTATTTTTATAATATTCTGAAATAGGATAATATGGTAGGATACTACTCATCCATATCCCTATCTTCTATATCTTCTATATACTCATTGATAATTCTATCTATCGAATCTTCATCCCAATAATGATTGAATAAATGATAAATTTCATCAAGCTTATCTTCATCTTCTAATGGATTTAATGTTATTTCACCACTTTCTTCATCTTCTAGTTTGTATTCTAATAAATACAATTCACTTGACTGACTATCAATCAAGGCTATATAATCTATTTCGTCAACAGAAAATATATCTAGAAGATAAGCTTCTATTGGATTATCATCAATATGAAGTTCTATAATAGCTTTTCCCTCATTTTTTTCAAATTCAACATTATGTCCATGAATTTCTAATTCTTTCGCCATATTTACTCCAAACTTTTTCTTAATTCTAACAATACTTCTTCAATTAAAGAATATGTTTTTAAAAGATCTTTATATTCAAATGTAGATTTTTCTATATCCACTTGTTTATATTTTACCCCAAGTGAAACCATATTAACATTAAATTTATGAAAAATTAAAATGCCATCTAAAGAATATTGTGTTTTAATTATCTTTAAACTTGTATTAAACAACTTCTCAAAGGCATTGGAAAATACATTTGTAAGCTTATTATTTTCATTTTGCCATGAAGGAATGGATAACCTTTCAACAATTTCTGCACCATTTATTTTTGCAGCTAATTTAATTTTTTCCATCATATCTTTTAAAGTATCTTCCGATAAAGACCTAAAGATTATAATAATATATAATTTATCATCAAAAGTCTTTGCTCTTGATAAAAGACAAGAAGATATTGCTAGTTTCGTATTACTATCTACTGAATAAATACCATTTATTGCAAGCTCTATAAAAGATGATATATGGTTATACGAATCTTCAGTCATTGGCGGATAAGAAATTTCTTCTATTTTTTCTATTTCAAATTTTAAATTTGGTTCTATCCTTAAATTTGCTCTTAAATATTCACTAGAATAAAGTTTAAATATGTCTAAAAGATCATTTTCATATTTTTTATCAATAGCAATATCTACATAAGCATCTGTAGCAATTGAGTCATAAAGTCCCTTTCCATCAAAGCTAATTAAATCTATATCAACTTTGGATTTTATTTTTCTTAAGAAAGTATTAAGCATCTTAATTGCATTCTTTAGGATATTTTCTAGATTTAAAGTTGAGCTTTTTCCTAAAAGATTTTTTAAAGATATCCTATATACTAAATTATTATCCAAAAACTCTTTTTTATCAATATTTCTCCTAACAATAGGCAAATCTAAGGTAGAAAGTGTATAAGAAGCAAAACTTTCTGCAATGCAATCAGCTTCATTTAAGTTTAGATTTATTATATTGCTAGACCTAATATAAGATCTTAATGTCGTATAATCTCTATCATAATCATTAACATAATTATTTGTTAATAAAATATCAAAATTATTCATATCACTTTCTAGCAACATAATCAACAAAATCAATGATGACAGTTCAGCTACGTCTAAATTAGTATTTACTACTAGGTCATCATTTTCAACTACATCTATATATGAAAGTCTATTTATTTTATCACTGACATTTAAGTGAAGAACAGCCATTGCCTTGTCATTTTTGATGTAATAACAATCATTAATTAATAAAATTTTAAGACCCTTTTCCCTTGCTTTTGACAAGATGAACTTTATTAATGATTTCTCATCATCAATTACTTTTATATAATCGCCTAAGTCTTTGGCTATTGTTCTAAACTTATATTTATAATCTGAATTGTCCATAGCATTTGCTCTTAATAGTATTTTTTAACTTCTACTTTTTCTTTAATTTTCCCAACTTTTTCAAGATATTTTTCTTGTCTTTTAATCATTAGCAAAGTATCGTGTATTCTATCTTTAATCTCATCAAATTCTGGTAGAAATGATTCATGAACATGGTCTAGTTTAATAATGTGATAACCAAATTGGCTTTTTACAGGTTCAGATATTTCTCCTTCACTAAGTTTCTCTAAGGCATCTTCAAATTCTTTTACCATTGTTCCCTTTGGAAATTCACCCAAATCTCCACCCTTAGAACCCTTATCTATAGAATATTTATCTGCAGCATCTTCAAAAGATCTGCCTCCTTTAATTTCTTTTAAAATTTTATTAGCCATATTTTCATCTTCAACTAAAATATGACTAGCTTTATATGTCTTTGGTTTTTTTATTATTTCTTTATTGTTATCATAATATTCTCTTATTTCAACTTCATCAACTTTTATATCCTTAAATAGAAGATGCATAGCATAATTTTTAAGCATATTTGACTTTGTAATATCTAATTCTCTTAAAAACTCTTCATCTTCATCAAGTTTATTTTCTTTAGCATCAATATACATAAGTTCTTGATTAACCAATTCATCAGTTATTTGATTTATTCCTTGTGGATTTAGAAATTGATTTCCACCTTGCATTTTAGAAATAAAAGCTATTACGTCTTCTTGACTTATCTCTTTGTCATTTACACTCGCTAATATTTTTTTATTTTCTGTCATTTTATCTCCTTATTAACTCTATTTTATTAGAAAAAATTCTTATGTATTTTTCCTTATAAAGTCTACCTATAGCTCTTTTAAAGGAAGACTTTGAGAGTCCAAAAATCCTATATATTTTATCAGGGCTTGACTTATCTCCTAGATTTACTAAACCATCATTTTCATAAAGATAATCTAAAATTTTTTCACTATCTGAATCTATCTCTAGATAGGCTCTTTTTCTATTAGTAAGTTCTATTTTACCATCTTCTTTTACTTCTTTGACTCTTAGTTTTAGCAGTTCACCTTCTATATGAACTCCCTTAAGTTCATTTATTCTTAAAAGAGAATCATATTGATTATTTATAGCTACAAATGCTCCTATATGTTTATTAATAGAATATATCCTGCCTTCCACTATGTCATTTTCCTTAAAATTATGGTCAAGAGATAAAAACTCCCTAATCTTAGTAGTTAATATAAGCATATTATCCTTATCTAACATAACTCCAACTGGATAAGTCATATCTTTAAAAAGCTTATAAGATTTTTGGTCCCTTGGCATTAATAATATTATATTACTTCCAAACAAAAAATAGGCACCTTTTTTATCTATATCTATACATTTTAAACTATAGACTTTATGTTCTATGATACTTAAATTACAACTTGCCCTCAAAACATTATTAATGTCATAATATATATAAGCCTTTACTTTATCCCCTTTTTTATTATTGTACACTTGCTTGCTATCTATTAAAGCATCTCCAAAGCAAGTCTTAAGATATGCTTTATTTTTAGCAAATCTTTTTATAATTAAATTTTTAATTTTTTCACTCCTATCATTCAAATACATTGTATGTAAATCCTTCACCATAAACTTCTGATATAGTATGTGTAAATACAAATGCATTTTTATCAATATCTAATATATCATCTCTTATAGATGGAAATCTTCTAAATGGGACAATCGTAAGAATAATATCCCTTTTTTTATGAGAATAACCACCTTCAGATTTATATAAGGTAACACCTCTATCATATTTACTTAATAGCATCTTATTAATTTCTTCACTATAATCACTAATTACTGTGATAGCAATTTTTCTGCCTAAACCTTGAATGAAATAGTTAAATCCAACTGATTGTATTATAACTGTCATAACAGCATATAAAGCTTTTTCTATGCCAAATTCAGTAACTGCCATCATAACAACTAAAAAATCTATAGCAAACAAACATTTAGCTAAGGTTATTGAAAAATATTTATTTAAAACGGCAGCAATTATATCGGTTCCACCAGAAGAAGCGTCATTGAAGAATATTCTACTTAAAGAATATGAAACTATTCCTGCACCGAAAAGCACATTTATAATAACATCATTGGTCAAAATAGTATCTGGAAATACTCTTTCAAAAAACATAATCCCTAATGAAACAATCGTTGCTGAAAGAATAGATTTTTTTCCAAAACTTTCCCCCATAAATACAAATGCTACAATAAATAAAATAATATTTAAAATTAAAGACCATTGTCCAACTGTTAAAAAACTAAACCATTTAGAAATTATTATAGAAATTCCAGTAACTCCACCAGAGGCTATACTATGTTGCACAAGAAAAAAATACATTCCAAATGAAAGCAATAATGAATTAAATATTATACTTATAATTTTATTAACTTTGTAATTCATTTTTCCCATCCTTATGTAAAATATCAATTAAATATTATCATATTATATATTATATTACAAAATAAACAATAATGAAAAAGGACTCTTGCTTTAAATATAGCAAAAATCCTTTAAATTTACACCCATGATGGTATTATAGTTGAAAAATTATCATACATTAAAATAATCTTCTCTATTTCCTCTTCGTTTAAGTAAGATTCTTTATTTTCTCTTATATTAACTAAGGATTCTAGTAAGTAATAAGCTTGGTATAGGCTTAATAGCCTAAAAAATTTCCTAGATACTTGCTCACCCTCATGGTAAGATTTTAAAACTCCTTTAGCAAAATCAGGACTCGTAATGGAAATCTTATTTATATTAACAAAATCCGATATTCCATCACCAACTTTCAAATCTTTAAGACCTCTTATGTCTATTTTATCATTATCATATATTCTTATATTTTTGTCATTTAAACCCTCATACAAAATATTTGATGAGGTATTTTTACATATATAAGAATTATTTTGTAGGTAATCTATCAATATATAATCATTAACACCATTATTTTTGTTAAGTCCTTGCCTATATAAGAGCAAGTTTATCTTTGTTTCAATTTTTTTATGCCAATCGTAATCTAAATTGGAGTCAATTTTTTTCATATGGATTTTTTTTAAAATCTCTCCAAATTTAAGTCCAATATTATATACCTCTTTACTAGAATATTTACTTATATATTCTTTTAAAGATATTTCATTTCTAAATTCAAATACCTTGTATGACTTATCTAAGTCAGGCATAATTCCGATTTCATATAAGTCTAAAGGATTGACATCTATACTTCTAAGGTAATTATTAATTTCATTTTCTTTTTTTAAATTATCAAAATCTTCTATAGGATACAATCCAACCACATAGGTAATACCATTAAAATCAAATTTTAATTTATTTGATGAAATTTTGCTAAGCTTTTTTATATTATTTATGTCATTTTTAAAAATGTTAGTTCTTTTAATTATATCAAAAGCATTTTTATCCATATTATTACCATCAATTATGATTATCTACTGCCTCTTCTACTTTATTTACATCTTCTAAATCAAGTATTTTTTCAGCAAATTTCTTTTCTTCCTCATAAGAAGAATTTAAAATAATATCTTTGACTTGTGGCAACTTTGATGCTGAACCAGAAAATTCATCCAATCCTAGACCTAATAATAATTTAGTAGCTCTTGTATCTGAAGCAAATTGTCCACACATGCCTGTCCATTTACCTTCCTTATGACTTTCATCAATTACATGCTTAATTGACCTAATTACAGCAGGATTAAAGTTGTTGTACAAATCAGAAATATTTTCATTACCTCTATCACAGGCTAATGTATATTGTGTAAGATCGTTAGTTCCTATTGAAAAAAAGTCTGAATATTTAATAAGTTTATCTGCCATAATTACAGATGCAGAAGTTTCAACCATTATACCTAAATCTACATCCTTATTATAAGCAATACCTTCATTGTCTAAGTCTTTTTTAATATCTTCTAGTATATTACGAGTTTTCTTTATTTCATCAACAGATATTACATATGGAAGCATTATCTTTAAATTACCAAAAGCAGAAGCCCTTAATAATGCTCTTAATTGATCTCTAAATATATCTTCGTGATCTAAACAAAATCTTATTGCTCTATAACCTAAAAATGGGTTTTCTTCTTTAGGAAAATCATAATAATCAAGTCCCTTATCACCACCAATATCGAGCGTTCTTACAACTAAAGGTTTTTCACCAAGTATTTGTGTAGCCTCTTTATATACTTCAAATTGTTCTTCTTCAGTTGGAAAATGATCATTCTCCATATATAAAAACTCTGTTCTAAATAAACCTACACCATCACATCCATAGTCAATCGCAACTTTTAAATCTTCAATATTACCAATATTTGCTGAAACTTCACATGTTCTACCATCCTTAGTTTTTGCTTCTAAGTTTTTGACTTTTTCAAGTCTTTGTCTTTCAACTTTTTGCTCTTCAATAATTTTTGAATATTCTTCAATCTCAGCTTTACTTGGATTTATAATAAGCTCTCCATTATTACCATCAATTATAGCCATTTCTCCACCCTTAACTTTTGAAGAAATTCCTGTCATTCCAACTATAGCAGGAATATCTAAGTTTTGAGCTATAATTGAAACGTGAGATGTTTTACCACCTAAATCAGTAGCAAAACCCAAAACTTTGGCTTTGTTCATATTTGACGTATCTGATGGTGTTAGTTCCTTTGATATAATTATGAAATCCTCATCTAGTTTGGATAAATCTTTTGGTACAACACCCTTTATTTTACATAAAACTTGGAAACCGATGTCTTTATAATCGTCAGCTCTCTCTTTAAGGTATTCATCATCTAAAGAACTCATAACTTCAACCATTTGATCAACTGTTTCACTTGTAGCAAGTTCGGCATTCTTGTTATCATTAGAAATACTTTCTTTTATAGAGTCTAGAAAATAAGGATCTTGCAATAATTCCTTATGTGCTCTAACAATATTTAGCATTTCTTCATTCTCTTCACTAATTTCTTTTTTTTCAAGATTTTTAAAATATGAGCTTATAGCATCTTCAACCCTTTTTATTTCTTTATCTTTTTCTTTGTCTTCAATTAAAGATTTGTCAATGATTAATTCTTCCTTTGTAAAAAGAAATAGTTTTCCTATTGCGACACCGTTAGATGCTATAATGCCTTTATATCTTTCACTCATACACTAATATCCTTTCTGAAATTGTAAAAATATAGAGGTACTATTAAGTACCCCTAATATTAATTACTCTGATAAATTATCTATAAAATCAGTTAATTTGTCTGCAAATTCTTCTTCGTCTTCACCTTCAACAATGATACCAATTTCTGTACCTTTTGAAATTCCTAGACTCATAACATTAAATATACTCTTAGCATTTGCTTCTTTTCCATCTTTTACTAACTTAACATCTCCTGGATAATTTTTTACAAATTGCACCAAAGAAGCTGCTGGTCTTGCATGTAGACCTGTTTCATTAGTAACAACAATTTTTCTTTCTGCCATAATTGCCTCCTAAAATTTTATAATATTATTTTAACATTTAAATAAGTTACTTTCAACTATCGACTTTTTGTACTATCGCGAGATATAAGTTGTGCATCAAGAATCCAATTATTTTCTAGAATATCTTCCTCTCCCCTAATTCTTTTAATTAGAGCCCTTATACAAATGGCTCCAATATCATAATTAGGAATAGATACAGTTGTAAGTTTTGGTCTGTAGACTCTAGAAATTTCTGAATCACCAAATCCAACAACAGAAAAATCATCTGGCACTTTGATGCCGTTATCATAGCAATAAGCTATGAATCCAACTGCAACTTGATCGTTTATAAAGCTTATAGCGCTTAAATTTTTACTTTTAGCTTGTGAAATAACCTCTTCACCAATATTATACCCATCATCACTTGAATTTCCACGAGCTTCTATAATTATAGGTTCGAGATTTTTCTTCTCCATAAACTTTTTATAGCCTTCTATTTTTATATCAGAAAGATAGTCATGATCTTTCTTGGTTACATATGCAATATTTTCATGTCCTAATGAATTTAAATATTCAATTAACTTATACTGTTCATTGAGATAATCTATTTTTACAGTATTTAATTTCTTAAAGTCATGGAACTTATCAAGTAAAATGAAAGGAGTTTTATTATCTCTTAATTTTACTAGAACTTCTGCTGAAATATTTTCACTTATTACTACAATTCCTTCAACTTGTTTTGTAGACAAGAATTCTATAGCATTTTCAAGTGCGTTATCATCACCATATGTAGATGATAATATAATATCATACTTATACAAGTGACCTATTTCCTCAACACCTCTAATCAATTGAGCCATATATTCGATACCAATATCCTCTACAATTACTCCAATTAAATTAGACTTTTTCATTACTAGACTTCTTGCAAGTTCATTAGGTTTAAAATCTAGCTTGTTTATTGCATCTAGTACTTTTCTTCTTGCTTCAGGGCTTACTGGCTTTGAATCATTCATTACCCTAGAAACAGTAGAAATTGACACTCCAGCAAGTTTTGCAACATCTTTAATAGTAGGTTGTGCCATATAATCTCCCTTCATTTTTAATATAATAAAAGGTCATCTATTGATGACCTATCTTCCTGCTATAACATTTCTAACTATATCAACTACATCCATAATTAATGAGGCATAGTCATTTATTGACGCTATTCCTTCTCCAAAGGTATCTGTAGTATCGACCACACTTTCTCCAAAATAATTAACTGTATCTTTAACATCAACAGTTATATCGCTTACATTAGAGATAGCTAAATTAGCGTTAGAGATAGCCATCTTTAGATTAGGATCAGATACTAGTCCATTTACATTATCTACTAAAGTATTAGCTTGATCAACTAAAGTTGGTAATTTATCTATAACGTTGTCTAGGTTATCTTTATTTTTATCTACTATTTTTTGTATAGACTTTACTAAATTAATTGCATTTTTCAAAAATAAAGCAAGAAATATAATAGCAATAATGCCTACTAGTAATAAGATAATATCAGCCATTAATCTTATATTTATTGTAACCATTAATTACTCCTTACTTATTTCTTTTTTTTATCTTCAGCTCTTCTTACTTCCCCAGCTTTTTTTTCTGTTTCTTTAACTACATCTTTGCTTTCTTCTATACCTTCTTTAACTTCTTCAGATGCTTCCTTTGCCCCTTTTTTGGCAGCATCCTTAACATTTTTCGCATCTTCCTTAATTACCTTAACTTCGTCTTTTACATCTTTGGTATTTTCTTTAACAATTTCTTTAAAATTTTCAGTAGTCTTTTTAACTGTATCAATACCTTCTTCTATACCTTCTTGTATAGGTTGTAATTCAGTATATGCCCTATCTTTAAAATCTATATAAGATTCTTTAGCATTTTCTACCATATCACTTGTGGAATCTTTTACAGTATTTACAGTAGAATCTATTGAATTTTTGATATCTTCTCTTAGTTTTTTACCTGATTTTGGAGCAAGTAATAATCCAGCTGCAACTCCTGCTAATGCACCAACTATTGCTCCTTGAGTTCTCATTCTGCTATCATGGTTTCTTACTTTCCATATCTCATATTTAAGTTCTCTTTGTTTTTTTTGTGCTTTACTTTCAATATAATCAGCTATACTCATAGTATACTCTCCTTTAAATTATTTATTGTCTTATTTAAGTTAATACCCAACTTTAAGAAAAAAATAACATAAAATAAAAAATCCAAGGTGGTCCTTATATTTAATACCTTCGCGTATGTGAAGGTGGGTTTGCTATTTGAAATCTCTGACTTCCACTCAAAGGAGGCTTGCCATCAAAGTCAAAACTCCGCAATCCCTTATAAATGTTGTAGGTTTAAATTTGGACCTTGCTCCTTGGAATATATTTATTATATATCATGAAAAGCATAATTGCAAATATGTTTTTAAAGTACTAAATCCCTAAATTTAAGTATTTATCGAATTGTGGTCTTGATAGTATCGTTATCTTTTTATTATCCCTAAAACATGAAAATTCAAGTTTATAACTATGTAAAAGAAATCTATTTAGCTTATATTTGCTTCCATATAACTTATCTCCTAAAATAGGGTGACCTATACTTGATAAAGATAACCTTATTTGGTGAGTTTTACCAGTTAATAATTTAGATTCTACAAGTGAAAAATTGTTATATATTTTCATGCTCTTAAAATAAGTTCTTATCTCTTTTCCCTCAGGGTATAATTCCATTTTTTTTAAATTACTATTGTAATTTATATTTAATTTCAGCTCTCTATCTATATTAAGTTTTCCATCAACCAATGAAATATAAAATTTATTAACATTGTTTTTTTCAATCTCACCTTGATAAAATGCTTGAGCATATTTATTTTTTGCAATTAGCATTATCCCCGAAGTATTCATATCTAGTCTGTTTATAAGTCTTATCTTTGACCTTATATTATTTTCTTTAAAATAATAAGCTATATAATTAGATAAACTTTCTTGATTTTTAGAATTTACAGTTAGGTTAGCCTCTTTATTTACAGCAATTATATCCTTATCTTCATATAATATATCTAATTTTTTGTAAATTGTTTTATAATCTAAATTTTCATCTTCAATTGAAATCTTAACAAGATTACCTTTATTTAGATTAATATTTTTTTCGGTTTTATTTCCATCTATAGTCAATAATCCATTATTTATTAATTTCTTATATGATCTTTTTGAAATAGACTTTTCTAATAAAAATTTTTTTAAGGAAATTTCCTTATCCACTTTAAATTTAATAGATTCCACAATGTGTCCTTTCATTAGTGTGTTATAATAATTATATATTAAGAAAGGTAAGTTACAATGACTAAAATTATTAACATTTTTAAAAATAAATCTAGATATAGTAAAAGTATATATAATAAAACTAAAGAAATATTAAAAGATTATGGTTATGAAGTATCGAATTCTTATAATTCTGATGCTTGTCTAAATTTAGTAATAGGTGGAGATGGCACATTTTTAAATGCTGTTAAAAACTCAAAATTTTCTACTATTCCTTTTATTGGTATAAATACTGGACATTTAGGATTTTACCAAGAAGTAGCAGCTGAAAATATCGAAGACTTTGTTAAAAGCTTTCACGAGAATAATTACAAAATAGAAAATTTGCCAATATTGGAATCAAGAGTAGGTAAGTCTGTATATTATTCTGTTAATGAAGTGGTAGTTAAAAGCAACAAAAATCAATTAATAAGATTAAGACTATTTATTGATGGTAATTTTATTGAAAATTTCTCAGGAGATGGATTAATTATATCAACCCCACACGGTTCGACTGCTTATAACTTATCTGCAAATGGTGCTATATTACATCAATCTTTAGACGGTTTTCAACTTACTCCAATAGCTCCTGTTTTTTCATCTTTAAATAGGTCCTTAAAGGCTCCTATAGTATTACCTAAAAATGCAGAAGTTGAGATTAATGTAAGCAAAAGGGATAGTCACCATACTGTTTTTATATTTGATGGGAAAGAATTTAAAAGCAAAAGTTTTAAAATCAGAACAAAAATTGCTGATAAACAACTAAAAAAGCTTATTTTAAATAAAAATCACTATTGGACTAATATTAAAAATAAGCTATTATAATTAATTTAAATTTACATTATTTACTATAGAATTTACTAATTGCCCTGCTAAAGGAGCAGCTATTTCTCCACCTGTTGAACTTGTATTTTCTAATACAACTGCAAAGGCGATTTTTGGATCATAGGCTGGTGCAAAACCTACAAACCATGCATCAGTCGCTCCATCATCTCTATCTGCGGTTCCTGTTTTTCCAGCTATTTGTACAGATTGTATATAAGCTCCGGTACCTGTTCCTCTGTTTACAACATCTACCATATAGTCTCTTATAGTATTTGCGTTCTCCTCGCTAGTTGCTTGTGATAAAACTTCACTTTCACTTTTCTTTATTTCTTTACCATCCTTATCAACCACATTGTTAACAAGTCTAGGCTGCATCATCTTTCCATTATTTGCTATAGCAGATGCTATCATAGCCATATGCAAAGGTGTTACTTGAGTTTTTCCATATCCAAATCCTGTCATAGCTAAATCAACTTGGTTTAGTTCTTCATAAGGAATCTTTGAATTGATTTTTTCAAGATCAAACTTATAATCCCTATTAAACATATATCTTTCAGTAACTTCCTTATAAAAGTTTTTACCAAGCTCATCTGTCTTTGATGCAAAATAAGTATTTACAGAGTTTAAAAATGCACTTCTTAAGTTTATACTTCCATAGGAATATCCACCATAGTTTTTAATATCATAGCCTTGTATAGTTACCTTACCTGTATCATTAAAACTCGTGTCAATCTGACTATCCAAAATAGCATCAGCAGTTACTATCTTCATAGTTGAGCCTGGTCGATATATCCCTTGACTTGTTCTATTTAATAAAGGAGCGTTATTCGATTGTACTAGGTTTTCCCAGTCACCTTCTATAGTATTTGGATTATAAGATGGTTTTGATACCAAAGCTAAAACTTCTCCATTTCTTGGATCCATAACAACTATAGAACCAATATTATTTCCTAAAACTTCATAAGATATTTCTTGTATTCTTTGATCAATAGTTAAGTTTAAATTATTTCCAATACCAGATTGTTCGACCATGTCCCTAATTTTAGATGTAGCCTGATCAGATATATTTAATAATTCTTTGTTATAGGTTTTTTCAAGACCGCTTTTGCCATACTTTACAGAATTATAACCTGTAAATGTAGAATTTACAAATGGATTTGTATATATTCTCTGACTATTACCTTTTTCATCCCTTTCACTATAAACTAAAAGCTCACCATTTCTATCATAAATATTTCCTCTTTTAATCACATTTTCATTAATCCAAAGTCTTTTATTATGACTGTTATCAGCTACTGTTTGTGATCTAAATAGTTGAAAATAAACAAGATAAAGTACTATGGTTAAGAATAAGAATATAAATAAAATCATAACATATATTAATCTTTTATTCATAGTAGATTTTTCTAAAAAGTGATTTTCACTGTCTTCTTTTAGTCTTTGAGATTTTTCCATTTCCAAAATTTTTTTAAATAGGGATTTTTCTCTATCTTTGCTTTTTTTGTTTTTGTTTTTCTTTTTCATAATTATCACCATTTTCCATTTTTTGACCAGAAAATTGCAAACAAGCTAGAAGTATAAATCCTGCAATCATAGATGAGCCACCAGCAGATATAAATGGAAGTGTAACCCCTGTTAAAGGTATTAACTTTAATACTCCTCCCAATATTATGAAGGTCTGAAGAGCAAATAAACTTCCTATGCAAAAGGCAAGTATAGAAAAAAATTTATCTTCTTGTTGTAAGGATATTTTTATAGCCCTATATACTAAGATTAAAAATAATAATACCACAGCAATTCCCATAAATATTCCATACTCTTCACAAATTGCAGGAAATATAAAATCACTTTCTGCAACTGGTATATAATCCGGCCTACCAAGTCCAATTCCTGTACCAAATAGTCCACCACTTGCAAGAGCAAATAGAGATTGGGTTATCTGATATCCCTTATCATCAATCACAGACCATGGATCTATCCATGTTTCTACCCTCACTTTTATATGTGAGAATAGGAAATATGCAAGAATTGAGCCAAGAACTATAAATATTATATTAAGAAGTATAAGTTTTCTATCCCTTTCATAAACAAATTGGGCTAAAATCATAGTTGCAAAAAATATTATTGCTGTTCCTAACTCTCTTTGTATAAAAAACATTAGAATAAATACATATATCCCTATATTTAAGTAATACTTTCCAAAAGCCATCTTCCTAAATTTATTATAGTTGGTATAGTAACTTGCAACAAAAAATACAAATGGAATCTTTATAAATTCTGAAGGTTGTAAGGAAAAGGGTCCTATATTAATCCAATTTTTTGCTCCACCAGAAGCAAAACCAAATATTAAAGTTGCAATAAATAAGAATATAGATATTAAAAAGTAAAATAGTATATGCTTATCCCAATTTCTCTTACTTTTTAATATAAAATAAGTAATAAAGAAAACAAATATGCCTATTATATAAAAAATCAGCTGTCTTTGGCCTATAGCAGGATTTAACCTATATATTATTGCAACTCCAATTGCAAAAAGCATATTTACAATTAATAGTAAAATATTATCAGTCTTAGTAATTTTTTTTACTAGAACTGATGAAGCCATAGTCAATATTAAAATAGACAGATAGGCATAAAAATCCTTATTGCTTATATTTTCAATATTATAGATCATAGAAAGACTAAGGGCTAAAAACTCAAATATAAATAAAAGAACTAAAGCATTCGTCTTATATTTTTTTTGTAGGATAATATTTTTATTTTCCTCAATCATTCTCATCACCATTAATAAATAAAAATTTCAATTCTCCAAATTTAATAATATCTTTACTTTTTAGCTCAATTGCATCAAAAATTCTTTCATCATTTAAATATGTTCCATTTGATGAGTTTAGATCCTCTAAAAAGTAAATTCCCTTATCTAATATAATCCTAGCATGAAAGTTTGATAAAAATTGGTCTTTAATACATATAGTATTTCTATCATCTCTACCAATACTATTATCTTCACCTATGTAGTAGTATTCTTGTATTTTAAACTTATATTCATCATTTTTGCTAATTAGTTTAAGATAGGTATCAGATATTTTCTCTTTTCTAATAACGTATCTTACGTCATAATATATTATCTTTATTATGGAGTATATAAAATACAATACTATTACAACAAAAACATATTTTAAAATTGTTGACAATAGTTGATAAAGTGTCATATTTCCAAAAACATGGATCGAAAATACTCTATCTATAAAGTTAAAAAATAGATCCATAAAATCCTCCTTGAATTTCACTTTATTCATTTTATCAGATATTTCAAATACTTTAAAATAAACTTGTGAAAAACATATAAGTTAAAAAGGGCTAGTAACCTAGCCCTAGTCTTATTCTACTTTGTTAATTATTTTGTTAACCTCATCTTTTATCTTATCTTTTTTGCTTATTGCCTTATCTTTTGTTTCATCTATTACGTTTAAATATAATTTGATTTTTGGCTCAGTTCCTGAAGGTCTTAGAACAAACCAAGAGTCATCTTCAAGATAATATTTTAATACATTTGATTTTGATAAACCAGTTTTGTCATTTTGATAGTCTATAATGTTTTTAACTTTTAAATTACAAACTTCCTTAATAGGATTAGTTCTAATACTTTCCATTATTCTTTTTATCTTATTTGCTCCATCAAGTCCCTCAAGAACAATTGATTGAACTTCATTTGCATAGAAACCAAATTTTTCATATATTTCTTCTAATACATCTAGTAAGGATTTGCCTTTTTTCTTATAATAGGCTGTCATTTCACTTATAAGCATAGCTGAATTTACAGCATCCTTATCTCTTACAAAATCTTTGTAGTTATAACCTATACTTTCTTCAAATCCGAATATAAAGGTTCCCTTACCGTTTCTTTCAAATTCATTTGCTATTTCATATATATTTTTAAATCCGGTTAAAACTTCATACACATCTACACCAAAGCTATTAGCTATAGGATTAACTAAATCTGTTGATACTATTGTTTTTACTATAGCTCCATCACTAGGTAATTCATTATTTTCTTTAAGTGCTGTAAGGATATAATTTGCTAAAAGAGAACCTATTTTATTACCTGTTAGAAATTCATACTCTCCCTTATTATTTCTTACTTCAACGGCACATCTATCTGAATCAGGATCTGTTGCTAAAAGTAATTCTGCTTCTTTTTTCTTACCCAGCTCTTCAGAAAGTCTAAAAGCTTTAGGATCTTCTGGATTTGGATATCCAACTGTTGTAAAGTCAGGATCAGGATTTTCTTGTTCTTCTACTATATAAATATTTTTAAATCCTCTTTTTTCTAAAATTTTTCTAACTAATTTGTTTCCACATCCATTTAGTGGCGTATAAACTATTTTAACATTTTTATCTATATCTTCATTTATTGTACAATCTAGAACTTCTTTTATATAATCTTCAATAACCTTAGGGTCGACATACTTTATTATACCTTTTTCTACTCCATCATTAAATTCGATTCTTTTAATCTTAGAATAGTCATCATATTCTTTCATGTAATCTTGAATTTTTACAGCTGTAGCTTCTAATATTTGACTTCCATCAGAACCATAAGCCTTATATCCATTATACTCTCTTGGATTATGACTTGCTGTAATCATTACACCAGCATAAGAATTTAACTTTCTAATTGTATAAGAGCATACTGGAGTTGGTTGAATTTCATCATATATATATACTTTTATTCCATTAGCAGCAAAAACTCCAGCTGCAATTTTTGCAAAGTCCTCTGATTTATGTCTTACATCATAGCAGATTGTTACTCCCCTATCTCTTGCTTCATCTCCTCCTTCATTGATGGTATCAGCAAAAGCTTGACTTGCTTTAGCAACAGTATAATCATTCATTCTATTTGTGCCTACACCTAGTTTTCCTCTAAGACCTGCTGTGCCAAAGGCTAATTCTTGATAAAACCTATCCTCGATTTCTTCTTCGTTATCTCTAATTAATCTAAGCTCTTCTCTTGTAGCTTCATCAAAAAAATCATTGTTTAGCCATTTTTCATAAGTTTCTTTATAGTTCATTTCCTTCTCCTCCAATATAAACATTTACTGATATTTTTTCAAAATTCTCAATATTTGATACATTAATCTTATTATTAATTTTACCCATTTTCGAAAAAACTTTTCTCACAATATCGTCTTTAGAAAAAATATTATCTCTTAAAGTTTTATTAAGTTTTACTTCACTGCTTGAAGCATTGAATACAACATAAATTCTTTTATTCTTATCTTCAATAGTATATGAAATTAAATTATCATCAAGTCCTTCTATAAATTTAAGTTTACTTTTTATTAATGAGCTTTTATAAATATTAAACACATTTAGTTCTTTTCTTAATTCTATCAATGATTTCACATAAGTATAAGTTGATAAATTATGTATCTTATCTTTCCAATCTATTCCGTTTATACTTAATCCTGCATTATAAGAATTTCTATTATTTTGTTTTGAATTATTAAATTCATTTCCTTCATATATAAATGGTGTTCCAAAAGATAGAAATATAAGCGCAAATCCGAGCCTAGATATTTCTTCTATATTTTTCTCACTTGTTAAAGATATTCTTAATTTATCATAGTATATAAGATTATCATGACAATTAAAGTAATTTATTACCTCTCTTGCATCATCTGCAAAACCCATTCTTTTACAATCATAATCAATGCTTCCAGCAATACCTATTTCTATTTGTGTTTTTAAAGAAAAATCTCCCTGTATATATCCTTTGGAGTAACCATCATTATTACCTTTTATAGCATCTCTAAATCTATTGTTAAATACTGCAAATCCATTTGACCTTTGCCTACCTATCAAAATTTGCTTGTCTAATGCTAGGGATGAAGTCCCTCCCATCCAAGGCTCACCATATATAATTATATTGGGATTGATTTCCTTAAGTTCTTTCAAGGCAATTTTAATGGTATCTATATCAATTAAAGCCATTAAGTCGAATCTAAATCCATCAATTTTATATTCTTTAGCCCAAAATTTTAAACAGTCAATTATAAGCTTTCTAACAAAAGGTTTTTCACTTGCAAGCTCATTACCAACACCTGAACCATTAGAATAAGTCCCATCTGGATTTTTCCTATAATAATATCCTGGAGCCAAGATTTCAAAATTGGAATCTTTAGTTTTGAAAGTATGATTAAAGACAACATCCATAACAACCCTAATTTTTTCTTTATGAATTGAGTCAACCATAGTTTTAAATTCTTCTATTCTAGCTTTAGGATTATATGGATTTGTAGAGTATGAACCCTCTATATTAAAATATAGCTCTGGATCATATCCCCAATTATAATTATCTTCATCAAAAAATTTATAATCCTCTTCAAATGTTGATATAAAATCATATACCGGTAAAAGCTGAACATGACTTATTCCTAATTCCTTAATATGGCCAAGTCCTGTTTTTACCCCTTCATAATATGAATTACTTTGACTTAAACCTAAAAACTTCCCTCTATATTCTACTGAAGAATTCTTATTAGCGGTAAAATCTTTAACATTAAGTTCATAAATAATAATATCCTTTAGGTCAGGTAGGCTATAATTAGATTTATACCTAGAATTAATCTCTTCCATATCAACAACTGCAGACATTATACTATTTATGGAAGAAGCTTTTGAATAAGGGTCAGTGACTTCATATTTATTTTCAACCAAGTATGAATAAAAATATCCATCCAAATCTCCATAATACCTATACTCAAAAACTCCATTTTTATTTTTCTTCATTGGATAAGAATTTTTTCTTACTTTCCTATAATCATCACATAAAAGTAAATTTATTTTATCTCTATTAGGTGAAAAAACCCTAAAGTCTGTATATTCTTTTTTATATATTGCTCCTAATTCTATATCCTTTATCTCTTCGTAACTAATACTCATAATCTCCTATTTCCCTGATTTCAGAATTTTTTATCCAGACTAAAATTATTTGCCCATATAATATTTCTTATTTCATTATTTATCCAAAGTTCTTTATCCAAGTAATCCTTAGACATCTTAAATCTTAATTTAGTGAGTTTATCTAAATCTTTAAATATAAAAAATGAGTCATTATATTTTATTAAATAATCATATATTATCTTAAAATTATATGGTAGTCTATAATAATCTTCATTAATTAGATTATCAACAATATATCTGATTATATCATCTTTATAGTAAAAGTCACGCGCATTATAATTTTTTTTCACATCATTAATTTCTATAAATTCATTACCAAACTTATAGATAGAGTTTTCTTTGGCAATGTTTTCTAATATCCCACCTTTAGTTGAACAAATATTGGAAAAATTGTGGGCTGAATTTAACATATTGAAACTTTCATTATCAAAATTTACCAAAGTTAAATTACTATATATATCACATGCAGGGTAAAGAATTTTCGATTTCTCAACATTTATATCCTCTATAAATATTATTTTTAGTTTATTTTTTATAAGAACATCAGAATCAATCATATGTTTTAAGGCAAGAATAAACTTAATAACTTCTTTCGCCATAAAATAGCCATCATTAGCAAAACCTGAAAAAATATAGCTTGTTGGAGAAAAGTTTATATTTGAATTATCTTTAAGTTTATAATAAATTGAAGCTATACTTAAGGCATTTAGAAGTTGTCTTTTTGCTTCATGAAAAACACTCAATTGCATATCAAATATAGAGTACGGGTTTATCCTATAATTTTCCAACCCCAATTTTTTAATTAAATTTTTTTTGTTTAATAGTTTACTTTCATCTAAATCATCAAATATTGTCTTATCCTCAAAATCATCTAATGCAAAACTTTCAATGTTATAAATATTATGATTAGATAAAACTTTATTAAAATATTCATTATTCGTATATGAATATAACTCCTTATCTATACCAAAATTTATATATGAAGAATTCTTACTACTATCTTCACTATTTTCTTGATATACCTTAGATAAATAGTAAAAATTTTTAGTAAAATACATATTAATCTTTTTATAGGATAAATTATTGTTTTCGAAAATTGAATCATTGTATTTATTTTTACAATATTCATTTAAAATATATAGAAACTCATAAAAATTACTATCTATTTTTTTTACCATATCCATTGAATAATATTCTTTTGACTCTGGAGTAAGTAATATAGCTATATGAGTAAATACTTTTCTTGCTAAATTTACGCTTTCTTCAAGTTCTATTCCATAACCTTGATAAAGGCTTCTAATAAACTCTATTATAGCTTGAGTAGGATGAATATCAGCAAGTATAATATTAACTTTTTCCCCTATAAACTTAATATCAGCTTCTTTTTTAAAATATCTCCTAAATATATCTTGTATACAACTAACACAATAAAAATATTCTTGTCTTAGCCTATAAAATTTTCCTTCATAATTAGAATTATCCAAATATAAAAATTGGGTTAGGGAGTTATCCTTTGCATAATCGCTATATACACTTTCTAAATCTCCGCTAGATAAGTTCATGTAATTAATTTTATTGATTGACTCTGATTTCCATAATCTCAAAGTATTAATAAATTTATTATTTCTATTTATTACTGGCATATCATAGGCTACAGATTTAAGATCTCTGTTTTCTATATTTAATATATAGGAGAAAGATTTTTTGTGTTCCCATTTGTTGCCCCTATATAGCCAATTATTAGGATTTACAAATTGTTTTCCTTCTCTAATTTCTTGTTTCATGCTGCCACTCTCATATCTAAGAGCATAAGCCATGGCCTTAATCTTATTTTTTGAGAATTCTTTAATTAAATACCAAGCTGCTGTTCCAATATCTCCATTACCAAGACTTGGTTCTTTCTCATAATTTATTAAATCTTCGTATGAGAAATCAATATCTTTAATGAAATCATCTAATTGGTCTTTCAAATCCAATGATAAAACAACTTCTTCAAGAAATTTGCTAGGATTATATTCGAAAGACAAAAGATAGGTATCAATATCATTATTAATTTTATTAGACTCTACCCACCTAATCCCCAAATCTTGCATTAGGGCATTAACTAAAGCATCATAAACTTCTCCAATCCTTGCCTCTTTTAAATCTTTAGCATAAAAAGAATACAAAAAACTTTGTATTCTTTTTAATATGATATTATCTTTCATTTTAAGCCTTTATTTTTTTATATAATTCTATATATTTTTTAGATGATTCTTCCCAATCATTTTTTTCAGCCATGGCATTACTTATTAATTTATTAAAAGCTTTTTTATCATTTTTATATAAATCTAAAGCAGCCTTTGTTGCAAATAATAGCTCATGAGCATTTATATTTTCAAATGAAAATCCTGTTCCTTCCCCTGTATATTTATTATAAGGAGTAACTGTATCTTTCAATCCACCTGCTTCTCTTACTATAGGTAATGATCCATATCTCATTGCTATCAATTGGCTTATACCACAAGGTTCAGATATTGATGGCATCATATACAAATCACTTGCCGCATATAATTTATGACTTTCCTTGCTGTCATAGTAAATTCTTGCAGCAACCTTTTTTGGATATTTCCATTCAAAATACTTAAACATTTCTTCATACGTATAATCCCCTGTACCTAGAACAACAAGTTGGATGTCCTCTTGTAAAAGTTCATCTAAAATATACCTAATCAAATCAAAACCCTTCATAGATGTAAGTCTTGAACAAATTCCAATCATAGGTATATCTTTATTGACAGGAAGTCCATATTCTTTCTGAAGTTTTGTTTTATTAATTGTTTTTTTATCTATAGATTTAATATCATAGTTTTGATCTATATTATTATCTGTTTTTGGATTCCATATATCATAATCTATACCGTTAACTATGCCAGAAAGTTTGTCTTGGTATTCCCTTATTACACCATCCAAACCTTCTCCATAAAATGGATATTTTATTTCTTCTGCATAATTTTCGCTTACTGTATTAAAAGCTGTAGAATGAACTATTCCACCTTTCATTAGATTTATAGCATCAAAATATTTTAAATCATGCTCATTGAAATAATAGCCATCTAGACCTGTTAATGTTAAATATCCAGAATCAAATACGCCTTGGTATTTTAGATTATGAATTGTAAATAGACATCTTATATCTTTATAAAATTCATCACCCTTCTTAAAATCATTTACATAAATATTTACAAGAGCTGTATGCCAATCGTTAGCATGAATTATGTCTGGCTTAAAATCAATTATTTTTGGAAGCTGAGTGAGAGCTTTAGAAAGATAAATAAATCTTTCAGCATCATCATCGTAGCCATAAGGATTTGGTCTATCGAAATACTCTAAATTGTCAATAAAATAAAAAATAACACCATTCCATTTCAAGCTATATACACCTGCATATTGATGTTTCCAGTCTAGGTCAACATAGAATTCTTTAATTTTTTTCATTTTTTTTCTATACACCTGACTTATTGTTGAATATAGCGGCATAGCCACTCTAATATCAATACCTTTTTTTGCTAATTCTTTAGGAAGTGAACCAGCTACATCAGCAAGCCCACCTGTCTTTATAAAAGGATCAGCTTCACTGGTCAAAAACAATACTTTCATATTAAACTCCTTAATTTACATGCTCCCCTTTTTCAGTAAGGAAAGGATGAGTCCTATTTCCAAATAGTTTTATATCATTATGAATTTTTGTATCCTTATCAGTAATAACATGGTTTAGTATGACTCCTTCACCAATTTCAGAATTTTGGAAAATAATGGAATTTTTAATTACCGCACCTTTTTTTACAGTAACTCCTCTAAAAATTATAGAATTTTCAATCTCTCCTTCTATGAGCGCACCGTTAGCTACCAAAGAGTTTCTTACTTTAGAACCTTTTAAGTATTCGGTTGATGGTTCATCTTTACTTTTTGTATACACCATTCCTTGCTTATAGAAAACTTCATCAAAGTAATCTCTATCAAGTAAAGCTAAACTAGTTTCAAAATAGGTTAAGGTATCCATTATTACCTTAAGGCTTTCTTTAGATTTATAAAGACCTATGGATTTATCTTTTGGATACTTAAATAAGGCATCTAAAATTGTAGTTGCATTGTTCTTCTCGATTGAATATCTTAATAAATCAATAAATAAATCCTTTTTGATTAGTAAAGAACCAGTAAATAGATTTATTTCTTCTTCAAGACCTAAATTTATACCAACACTTTTAGGATTTTCTCCTTCAGTATTTATAATTCTTCTATTTAGATAATAACCATACTCATCATTCTTCTTTTGTGTGAAAATAAGAGCATCTCTACTTTCCTCAAGCATTTGTTGATACGCATCTGATATATCTACCTTGGTAATATACATTGGATTTGTGATATAAATATATTCTCTCTTTGTATCTATAAAATGCTTCATTGTATTATAATAAGTTTCTATTTCATTGCTTGCTCTTGACTTATTATAGATAGGTGGTGATATTGTAAGACCACCGCTTCTTCTATTTAATTCCCAATTTCTACCATCCCCTACATGATCAAGAGTTGATCTTAAAGGCTCTCCTCCATACAAAATTACACTTGATATATTATGATTAGTGATATTAGATAGGGTAAAATCAATCACTCTATACCTACATCCAAAAGGCAACATATAATCAGGTCTGTACTTACACAATGTATCGTAATTCTTCTCATCAAATTCTGAGCTATAAATTAAAGCAAGTATATTTTGCATTCTATTCCTCCTCTATACCATCTTTACTAACTAGGTAAACTGAAGTAGTATTTTTATCACCTATATTTTCAGTAATTTCCATATTTTCTGTTATTACAGCATTGTAAACTTTAATTCCTTCTTTTATAGTTGCTCCTGATAAGATTACAGAATTATTAACACTTGCATTTTCCTCTATTCTTACATTAGAAAATAATACTGAATTATTTACTTCACCATCTATAATACATCCCTCATTAATTAAAGCATCATTTAAAACACCATTTCTACCTATTCTATGAGGAGGAAGATTTAATGCAGTTGTATATATCTTCCAAGAATTATCTTGTATATTAAGTGGGTTTTTTGGATCTATCAAATCAAGATTTGCTTGCCAATATGATTTAACAGTTCCAACGTCTTTCCAATAACCATCAAATTTATAAACAAATAAATTCCTATGATTACTCAATAAATATGGAATTATATCTTTACCGAAGTCATTTGAAGATTCCTTATTTTTATGATCTTCGACTAGAGCTTGTCTTAAAATTTTCCAATTGAATATATATATACCCATAGACGCAAGGTTAGACTTTGGATTTTCAGGTTTTTCTTCAAATTCAATTATCCTTCCTTCATCATCTGTATTCATAATTCCAAATCTAGATGCCTCATCCCAATCTACTTCCATTACTGCTATTGTTGCATCTGCTCCCTTTTCTAGATGCTTATCTAATAGCTTAGTATAATCCATTTTATATATATGATCTCCTGAAAGAATTAGTACATATTCTGGATTTATACTATCTAAGTAATTAATATTTACAAAAATTGCTCCAGCCGTTCCTTCAAACCACTTTCCACCTTCTTCAGTGTAATATGGTGTAAGAATCCTTAGTCCTCCAAAGTTTCTATCATAATCCCATGCAGCACCTATACCCAAATGCTTGTTTAATAATTGAGGTTTATATTGGGTAAGAACACCAATATCTCTAATTTCTGAATTTGTAGCATTTGATAAAGCGAAATCTATAATTTTATATTTTCCACCAAAGGGTACGACTGGCTTTGCCATATCTTTTGTTAAAGCCTTTAACCTAGTACCTTGACCTCCTGCAAGAAGCATAGCAGCTATTTTATTTGAGTTTCTCATATTTCCTCCTATCTATAATAGAATAATAAATTTTATTACTTAATAATATGATACCCAAATTTATAAAAAATAATTAATAATATAAAACCTTTTCTCAAATGTTTTTTTGACAATTATTTCTATATTGGTATAATAATCATTACATTATATAAGGGGATGTTTTGGTTTCGACGTGCTTGTTAAGACTTAAGTTGCAGGTCGTTTATCAATTCGTAAAATTGAAAATTAAATATAAATGCAAACAACAATAGCGAAAGACAATTCGCACTAGCTGCCTAGTTTTAGGCAAGCAGCAAATAAATAGCTTGGTCACAGGAGCTTTTATTTGTTTCATACTTTATGTGGCAACTAATATACAAAGCTTTGAGTATATTAGTATTTATGAAGCTAGTCTAGTAAGTTATTTGTAAGTATATGAGTACTAGATGAAAAATAAATACTTACTAAACTTGTAGATACTTTTGTTAAAGCTTGTACGGACACGAGTTCGAATCTCGTCATCTCCACCAAACTTATTTTAGACCTTGATTTTTCAAGGTTTTATTTTT
>NZ_JAXDSU010000082.1:0-2551 GCF_034090325.1 Anaerococcus porci | reverse complement strand
GCTAAGGATATGGGGCAAGATTTGATGGAGATATCGGCTCATGCTGGAGCTAGACCAAGCCATGCGGTATGGCAAGGGCAAGTTGTGTCTATATCGGGTGAGAATAGTAAGTATTTAAGTTTAGATGACATTGGATATGGCGAAGTTACTGGATTTATGGGTGCAAATTGCAGGCATAATTGGTATCCATATTTTGAAGGAATAAGTGAAAGAGTTTGGAGCAAAGAAGAACTTGATAATATAGAACCTGAACCTTTTGAGTTTGAGGGTAAGGAATATACTTATTATGAAGCAACCCAAAAGCAAAGACAGATTGAAAGAGCTATAAGAAAATATAAGCATAGGGTTATGATGTATGAAAGGCTTGGAGATGATGAAAGTAGGCTGATTGCACAAGTAAGGTTACAAAGGCAAAGACAACTTTATAAAGATTTTAATAAGGCTGGTAATTTAAGGGCTAAGCCTTATAATTTAGCTAAATATGGGTATAATAAAAGTAAGGCAAGTAAGGAAGTCTGGGCGACTAAAAAAGCACAAAAGAAAGCTAACTCTATTTATAATCTAGGGTCTGATAAAAAGAATTTAGATATATACTTAAAAGATGAAAAGCTAAGAAAAGAAATAAAAAACACTTATAATCTTAATATCCATAAAGGAAGACAGGATAAGCATGTATTTGGTACAAATAATTATATAAATGATTTAAATAATGGAAAATACAATAGCTATCTATTAGATAAAGTTAATCCACAAGAATTAGTAGATAAGTATAGTGGTAAAGGAATATTCGAAAGAACGAGAAAGGGTAATTGGAAGAACAAAGAATTAGTGACATGTGATGAATTTATAGGAGTAAACATTGATAACATTTCAGATGATTTTAAATATACTAATAAATTCTATATTCACTATTCGAAGGAAGGCGGAGTGCATATAGTGCCAACTTTAAAGGGTGACAAGCAATGAATTTGAGAAAATTTTTTAACAAAAATATAAAGATAACTTTTTTTGATGGAGAGTTTTTGACGGGATATGTTGAAACATACACACCTTATTATGACTCCATTGAAAACGAAGAAGAGATAGCTATCTTAACATTAGATAAGAAGGGACCTTTGATAGGTATAAATGCGAGTGAAATAAAAGATATAGAATTATTAGATTAAGCACACTAACAAAAGTTAGATGTGCTTTTTTAATGGGAGTAATTATGGGAAGTGAAAATAGTAATGGTATAGGTTTTTTTGGTTTATTAACTATATTATTTATATTTTTAAAACTTACTAATCACATTAGTTGGTCGTGGGTATGGGTGTTATCACCCTTATGGATAAGTTTTATTATAGGAATAATAATCATAATAATAGCTGTAATAATAAATAAAGATATTTTATGAGAGAGTGTTAGGCTCTCTTTTTTCATGGGTTGTTGGTTTAAAGAAAAAATGACGGATTCCAAAACTGTTCGATAAAGGTTCAAGTCCTTTACAACCTGCCATGGTCTAGAAAAGCTGACCTAAAATGCTTTTAAAATACAAGAATCTAAAGTCAAAGCTACGACTTAAAAAGCTTAAGATAGGAGTGTTTATGAAGACAGAAGAATTAAAAGAAATAGGTTTAAGTGATGAGCAGATTGCAGAAGTTTTTAAGTTAAGAGGAAAAGAAGTTGAAGATTATAACAAGCTTAAAAATGAGTTTGAAACTTTAAAAACTGAAAATGAAAACTTTAAAAATCAAGTTGCAAGTGCAAATGAGCAAATAGAAGCGTTTGAGGATATGGATATTGATTCTATTAAGGCTAGTGCTGAGGAATATAAAAATAAGTATGAAGAAGCACAAGCTAAGGCTAAAGAAGATATAGAAAGAATTAAATTAAATAATACTATTGAATTAGGTTTAGTAAATGCTGGAACTAGGAATATTAAAGCAAGTAAAGCACTACTTGATATTGATAGTTTAAAAGCTTCTAAAAATTTAAATGATGATTTAAAAGCACAGATTGAAAGTTTGAAAGAATCTGATGGATACCTATTTAAGAGTGAAGATGGAAACAAAGAAAAAGCTGTAGGCAAATCATCTTCATTAGGTGGTAAAAGTGTAGAGGATATGACCTATGAAGAAATGCTGGAAGCTAATAGGAAAGGTATTTTATAGGGGGTAATATATGCCTAAATTATTTGATAAAAAATATTTTAATGCAGAAGTTTTTGAGAAATATGTTGATATTATTGAAAGAGAAAGAACTAATTCAATAAATAGAAAAAACATTACAGTACTGGTCAAATATTTTAATAAAATGGGCTGTTGCAAAATTATGAATTCTAAAGTTGAATCATTACAAGTTACTTTTAGACAATTTGAGTATAGCCTGTCGGCTTATAGAGTCCAAATTGTCGTGGAGGAGCTTGTAATAATTTTAGAACGATTAATTTATTCTGCAATAGTCCATCGTACTATAGACAAAATATATTAAAATTTTAAGGATTTATCTGATTTATACATAGGCTGAGTCAAGTAAAAGCTTGACTATTTTTTATAAAGATTTTATTTTT
>NZ_JAXDSU010000027.1:0-5431 GCF_034090325.1 Anaerococcus porci | reverse complement strand
CTTTGCTGTATAAGACTTATTACAATTTATAAAATCAAGAGGATATCCTTGAAATATTAGCTTTCCTCCTAGTTTTCCACCCTTAGGTCCAAGATCAATAATCCAATCAGCAAGACTTATTACAGATAAGTTATGTTCTATGATTATTAATGTATTTCCTTCTTTTACCAATTCATGGATAAGTTTCATTAAATTATTTATGTCTGATTCATGAAGTCCTGTGGTAGGTTCGTCCAAGATTATAATTTCCGATGTCTTATTTAGCAACATTTGAGCTATTTTCAATCGTTGAAGTTCTCCTCCCGAGTAGGTATCTAATGTCTGACCGAGTTTAATATATGATAAGTTTGCTTTTATTAATGATTCTATGGTTCGGTTTATCTTAGGGTTGTCATAAAAAATTTTCCCTGCCTCTATAACAGTTAAATTAAAAATTTCACTAATATTTTTGTTTCTATACAAATATGAGAGAGCCTTATCATTAAATCTTTTGCCCTGACATTTTTCACAAGTGTATTCCGTATCTCCTAAATATGCTAAGTCAAGTTTTATAGTTCCTTTCCCCTTGCATTCAGGGCAAGCTCCTTTTCCTGTGACGGAAAAGAAAGTTTTATCTACACCGTTTTCTTTACTGAAGATTTTTCTGATCTCATCATATATTCCCAAGTAGGTTACAATACTCGAACGACAGCTTGCTTGCGGTAACCTTTGATCCAATATTGTAGATTCCGGATATTTGCTTTTAAAAATTCCTCTTACTAATGTGCTTTTGCCCGATCCTGCTACTCCTGTTATGAGAGTGATGGCATTCTTAGGAATTTTTATCGACAGATTTTTTATATTATGCTTTGAAACATTATTTAATTCGTAATAACTTGAAAATTCTTTTTTATTTTCATTTATATAATGTTCTTTTAATAAAGCCTTGGCTGTTATAGTATTTGATTTTAATAACTCCGGGTAGCTTCCTTGGAAAGTTATATTGCCACCACAAGTACCTGCACCTTCTCCAAAATTTATAATCTGATCGCATTCTTTCATCATGTCCGGATCATGATCTACAAATAGTACAGAGTTCCCCTTATTTTTAAGTCCTTTAAAAATATTTGTTATTCCTCTAATATCCTGTGGGTGTAATCCTACACTAGGCTCATCAAAGATATAAAGAATGTCTGACAAAGAGCTGTTTAAATATTTAACCATCTTAATTCTTTGGGATTCTCCCCCTGACAAAGTGTTGGTTCCTTGATTCAGTTTCAAATAGTCCAATCCGACAAGAAAAAGACTTTTTAATTTCATTTTTATTTCATGAGTAATGGCTTGAACAGACTCATCTTTAATCGCATCTATAAAATCATATAAATCATTTACCTCCATATCTGTCAAATCTGCTATCGACTTGTTTTTTATTTTTGCACTTAAAACTTCTTCATTAAGCCTTGTTCCATGACAAGACGGGCAAGTTTCTGTTATTAAGATTTTATCTAAGTCCTTTTTGTATTGAGGGTTCTCTACATTAACAAAACTTTCCATAATTCGTGGAATTACGCCAAAATATTTGGCCGTCTTATGCCACTTTGAGCTTGGATTGGTTGGTTTGATTTTAGGTGAGTACAAGAGTAAATCGAACTCATCCTTACTATAACCAGATATTTTTTTGTCATTATTAAAATATCCGGATTCCGTGTATCGGCTAAGTCTCCATCCTCCGTTTTGAAATGTTGGAAAATTGATTGCATTATCATTTAAAGATTTATCAAAATCAATTAATTTAATTTCTCCTAACCCTTGACACCTTTTACACATTCCTTCCGGATTATTAAAAGAATATTTCATAGAATAACCAATAAATGGTTTAGCTATTCTTGAATATAATAGTCTTAGATCCGAATATATATCTGTAATTGTACTAACCGTTGATCTGGAATTTCCATGAATTCTTTTTTGATTTATCACCAAAGAAACCAAGAGATTTGAAATAGAATCTACTAATGATTTCTTATATTTAGGAAGCAGGTTTTGGATGTATGAAGAGTAAGTTTCCTTTAATAGCCTTTGAGATTCACTTGCAATCGTATCAAAGACAAAGGATGATTTCCCGGAGCCAGAAACTCCTGTCACCGCAATAATCTTATGTTTTGGAATTTTTACTGATATATTTTTTAAATTATTCGTTCTAGCATTTTTTACAACTATATCATCATTCATCCTTATCTATCCTTTCCTTTCTCAAGTTATTTGATAATATTTCGGATAAACGAACAAACTCTTTCTGCTCTTCTTCTGTAAAAAATTCTAAAGCTATTTTATAAAGTGAATGATGCTTTTCTGATATACTCTCTAAAAGAGACTTGCCTTCATCAGTTAAACTTGTGTATAACTCTCTTCCATCGGATTTGTTGGGAAACTGCTCTATATACCCCATAGATTTTAGACCTTTAAGAGCCTTTGACAACTTAGTACGTGAAACACCAAGAATAATACTTAAATCTGAAGGCAGAGATTCTCCTTCTTTATTCACTTGATACAAGATATCATATTGTAACCATGTAATATCTTTTGGGTTTACAAGGTTTCTCTCAGCAACCATCTCACATTGTAAATCTATAAGCGCTTTCTTTAAATCCATAACTTAACTCCCCCGAATATAATTTCTTTATAGAAATTATATCATAATTGAAATTATTTTTAAAATTTATTTTCAAACTTATGACTATATCTTAAAAAATACCATCCTTATTGCTTGTCCAGAAAAGAGGGTACATATCAGATTAGAACAAGATTAATTATATATTTCAATGAAAATTACATTTAATCTTACCTAAGCATATGATAACTCATCAATAACTTAACTTATATTCCCTAATTTATACTTTATTATCTTAATCTCCTAGTATAACTTATTTGTTAATCTATATTTTTTATTATGATAATTTATATAAAATACTTTATATGAAAAATATTAACATTTATTTACATTATCATAATGATTCATTCTCTAATATAGAAATAAATCTTAATTTCATATCAAAATACACCAATTATTAATAATCTTATTTTAGAGATTTCTTATAAAAGTAATCTTTACCATGCTTATCTCCATAGATTACTTCTTGAAGTTTATAGCCATATTTTTCATAAAGGTCCTTATGTTGTGTCATGATATAAGCCTTATCATATCCTAACTCTTTAGCCTTATCCTCCAAAAATAAAGTCATTTTTTCTGATAATCTTTTTCCTCGAGCTTTAGGATCAATATAAATCATGGCAATCCAAGGTTTAAGTCCTGGTTTTCTTATATAATCTTCTTTTACTAGAGAACCAAAAGCTAGAGGCTTGTCATTTTCTAAATAAAAGAAAAGACCACCATCTTTGCCAAATTTTTCTTCATACTTTCCATCTTTAATCTTCTTAGCAGTTAAAGGGCCTGGTTTCCACTCTGCGTTTTCTAAAAATTGTAATAATTTTTCTTTATCTTTGCTATCTTTGTATTCTATAAATTCCATAATATCTTCCCTTCTTAAATTTCAGATAATTTATCCTTCTGAATATAATTCACTATTATAAATATCAATCATTCCCATAATATAAAATCAATTTATTATAAAATAAAATATTTTGTTGTATATAAATTAGCATGATATAATAACATCTATCTTTACTAGACAATACAAAGTTTGAAACTATAGAATAATACTATTTCTTTATATTACCTATCCTAATTTTTATAAAAATTTTCATCTATTATTTTTAATTAAAAAATATTCAATTATTAAAATATTAAGTACCTAGTTAAAATAACACCTCTTAGAGTTTAATTTTTATCTCAATAATTTATTTCTAATATCTATATACGAGATTTTTTAATCAAATTTTACCATTTATGATTTTTTATTTTATATTTATAAAAACATTAGCTTTAAATAAGTTATGCTTAAAGAAACTTATCTAAGATTACCTATTCTTGTATTTCACTTTCTTCCAACTCTTTCAAAGTTATGCCTTCTTTAATTTTCCAGTCCGTTTTTCCATTAGTATTCATCCCAAGTAAGAAAGCTGATGCATATGAAGGACTATTAAATAGATAATCTTTAGATATTGTCCCATTTATTATTCTCCATTTAATTTACATTTTCTTCTTAAGTCTGCTATTGATTTTGGTATTGCTTTAGAGTCTTTTTCTTCAATTTAACTTCCTGATAAAACTACAAATCCCTCACTAGTTCTCTTGCACTTTGCTTCTATAATCTTATTAGATTTTCTGCTAGTCCTTGATAAATATAAAACTTCATCTTCTTTAAAGCTTTCTACTATACTAGGCTTATCCTTTTATCTAATATAGGAACAAAAAGTTTATACCCTAATACACCAAGAACTATCTTAGAATATTCTAAAAAATCAAAAAATTCAGATTCCTTTTCTTCAGTCACATTTCCTGGATTAGAATCATTTCCATTTCTTACTTTGTACCTATCTATTTCCATAGCCATATTAGTGAAATTATTTTCTAAATGTGAAATCTCTGTTTGTCCAAAAGAATTATTCTGAGTTGTGAGCATGAAAACCTCAGAAAAATAGAATTTGTCCTTTAAATGTTAACCTATTCTATATAAAACTCCTTCTCCATTTTTCCTTATTCCTGCTTGACCAATGTAAACCTCATCTTCATCATTTTCTTTTTTTTCATAGAAATAATATATACCACTCTGCTTTAAATCTGACCTGTCTTTACACTTATCTAAATAAGATCTTGGAATTTTATAAGCTAAACCAGTCCAATTGCCCATAGTACATTTTATTCTTCCAGTAACTTCTCCATCAATTAAGAAAAGATTAAAATTTTTACTATTTTTATATCTAAAACTTCACTTAATATTATTATATTATACAAAATTTGATTCACATATATAGAAAGAAAAATCCAATCCCATTAATGTTATACAATATAATTTAAAGTATTTCATAAAATATGATTATTTTAGTAATTTAAAAATGATAAATTACCTTGGGATTCTAAAGCTAAAACTATAAAGAGATAATAAATGAAATAAACTGACATATTAAATAGTTTGATTAAGACAAAATTAAACGGAACATATTCTATAATATATATGATACATTCCGATTAAAATATTATAAAGTCATTCCATATCTAAATACATATGCGACTTTTAAAATTTTATGCATAAACCCAAATCATAATAAAGAATAATGATTGACACAAAATTATTTATGGACTCTCATAGACCAATTATTGACTTACACATTTCTTTCTTTTGAACCTCTCCCCTTTGCAATAATTTCTCCCTTTATTTCAAATTCTTTAACTTCGCCGCCATCAATATTAAAACTTATAACCCCATCGCCATTTGTTTCAATGTTTTCTCCAACAACTAAATTTTCTATTACTGCGCCTTCAAGCACACTTATG
>NZ_JAXDSU010000018.1:0-21550 GCF_034090325.1 Anaerococcus porci | reverse complement strand
TTTTCCCTTACTTTTATGTAGACTACATCTACGATTAAATAAGGGTATTTCACTGAACTTAAGTCACTATTTCTCCATAGCTTTACTTCTTCGTCAAGCTCTTTAGTTAAAGATGATACAAAGGATTTAGAATATGTTTTGCCACATATATTTTCTATCACCTTGGATACTTTTCTTCTTGATACTCCTTGAACATACATTTCTAGCATGGTTACAAGTAGTGCTTTTTCATTTCTTTGATATCTTTCAAAGACTTCTGTTGAGAGTTTACCATCTCTTGTCCTAGGTACTCTTAAGGTTAATGTTCCTATTTTGGTTGTATAGTCACGTTCATAGTATCCATTACGGTAGGTGATTCTGTTAGGATCTCTTTGATAGGCTGTATTTTCTAAATATTCATCTATTTCTTTTTCCATAAGCTCGTTAAATATTTTACTTAGAATAGTTCTTGCCATATCATTTTTAACTTCTTAGTTAATTAAGTTTTGAATATCTTCTATGTTTAATGTAAAATGTAATTGGGTCATTTGTTCCTCCTAGTTTAGTTTTGGTTTGTTAAAAACATTGTACTAGTTTGGGTTTCAAATGACCTTTTTCTTTTTACACAATTATACGAACTCTATCATTTAATATCTCTGTAAAATATTAATTATTTCAAAACAATACTTACAAATTAATAAAGGGGGCTTTTGCAAAATGAATTAATCATTCTAAAATAATTACAAGCCTCTGACCTCTATGAGTGACATGCTATTCTCAAAATCATATATAAGTAACTTGTAATGATTAACGTTAGAAATTCATAATTTTGCAACGACCCCTTATATTAAATAACTATTACCAGCATTAGTATCTTAATAATTATTTAGTTAAATATATCCTCTCTAGCTTTAAGACCTAGACTCTCAGCAAAATCTTTTATTTGTTGATCTGAAAGTCCCTCTGTCTTTCTAATAGTTAATGTATCTAAATAAATTCCTGCTGCTTTGTTAACAGTCTCTATTAATCCAAAACAATCTTGATAACTTTTGCCAGATGCCATTACTCCATGACTATCCCAAACTACTATTCTAGAAGTCTTCAATTTTTTTGCGGTTGCACTTCCTATAGATTCTGTTCCAGGTAGTTGCCAAGGCACAACTCCTATTCCATCATTAAATACATAAACACCTTCTGTTAAAACCCTCCACAAAGGAAGTGTATAAGCTTTGTCAGTTGCTTCTAAAACTAAACCTAACTTAACAATATTTGTAGCATGGTTATGAAGTATAACTTTATGATTTGGATCAATTTCTAATCTTGAGCTATGGGATAAAGTATGCAAATAAAACTCACTCGTTGGTTTATTATTTTCTTCAAATCCCCATACTATGGTATATCCTTTTTCTGTTATTTTTACAACTCCAATATCTGTTCTTAAATTATCTTTTAACGTTCTAAAATGGCTTCCACTAGCTGTTATCAAAATATATCTACCAACTAAATTATCAGGCATATTAGGAATTTCAACGTTACGTTCTAAAGATTTATCTAATTTTATTTTGGATACCTCGTAATCAGAAAGTAAATAGCTTACATTTCCACCGTTGTATTCATCCCATCCCCTCTTCCACATATCATAAGTTATGTCAGCAATTCCTCTAACAGGTTCTGATTCAATAAAATTATTTTTCAAAATTAACTCCTTTTTACTTATTAATTAAGTTATTAATCCTTTTTTTGATTCTTGTCAAAATCTAAAAACAAAGTTTCTTTTCCTTTGTAATTAACTACAAGAGCTAAAATTAATGATATAATTGTTGCAATTATAGATTTATTAAATAATCCGTAAAAAAACAAGATTAAACTTAAAACCAATAGAATCTGCCAAATAGTTTTTCTACTCATTCATTAACTCTAAATTATATTTCTTTCTATTCTTTATTAGTAATATATATAAAACTATGAATACTACAAAACCAATTATAGCTATTATATCTCCATTAAATCCATTAACTAATAAATATCTTAAAATCGGTCCTTCGAATGTACTCCAACCTATCATTTGTTGACCAGCTGCTAGAGTACCTGTTTCTTCAGCTAACCTAGTCATGTAAGGTGCAAAATATGTTGCTCCATATAAGAATATTGGAGCGGTCCATATACCATGAATTATCATTCTAAGAACATTTCCATTTGTTAGTAATAAAGCAGCAACTACAAATGATAAATTTATAATACCTGCGAATGGTAAAACTTTATTTCCTGGTAAAATTAATGAGAACAATAGAAGAAATGGTATTGTAATTATTACTGATACCCACAACTCATTTCTACCACCAAGAATAGGCCAATCAAGTCCAATATATATATCTGCATCTTGTCCATATTTCTTTTTCATGAAATCAGAAACTGCTTCGGATATAGGTGAAAGTGCTTCTGAAAATAGTTTTGATACCATTGGAAATAAAGTAAGCGCTGTAGCGGCTTGGACTGATAGTATTAAAGAACCTTTAATTCCATATCCTGCCAATACTCCTAAACCCAAACCTATTATGGCACCCATTACTGAATTTTCACCAAAAATTCCTATCTTCTCTCTAATTGCACTTGAATCTAATTCCTTATTTAATAAGGGTATTTTTTTTAGCAATTCATCAACTGGGTACATTATTACTGCAAATAGTGATATGAAGTGCGGCACTGTAACATTTGGTATGCCTGTTAATCTTTCAATCTCAGGTTGCCAAGCATCTCCTAATTTTAACTCTAAGAATATTAATATAGATGCTGCTACAAAACCCAATATTACATTATTTGTAAAATACGATACTAAAATAGCACTAAATATTTTATTCCATACATTCCATAAATCTACATTTAAAGTTTTTGTTTGTTTTGTAACTAGCATTATTATATTTATAAAAATCTGTAATGGAAATACTAGAAATGCAAGAGGCCATGCCCATGTTATAGATGCTGCTCCTGGCCAACCAATATCTACTGCAGGTAAAGAAATACCTGTATTTTGTGACATAGCTTTAGCTGCACCACCCATTGTTGATCCCATATAGTCTATAAGTAAGCTCATACCAGTGAAAGCTATACCAATTGTAAGACCAGCTTTAAAGGCATCTTTAACTTTCATTTTCATAATCAATCCGATAACAAACATTAATAATGGCATAAATACAGCTGCACCCATATCAAGTATGTAATTGATTACACTAGCTAAAAGATCCATGTTTTCCTCCCATAAATTTATTTATTATTTATTAATATAATCTATTATTTTTTCTAATTCTTGTTCCATACCAATACCTGTCAAAAATGCAATTCCATTAAATACAGGTATTCCATAATCTTTTTCTGGCTTAACTATTGATACATATGCATCCGCATTTTTTATATGATAATCTAAAGATTTCATATCTACTGCATCAACCTTTACTCTAATTCCTTTTTTTTCTAATTCTCTTTCCAATTTTGAAGCAACCGTTTGACTTGTTGCTACTCCTGAACCACATGCTACTATAATTCTTTTCATTCTTTACTCCTTTATTAAATTTTCTAATTCTTCTTTTATTTCATTACCACTTTTTGAATTTTTTATTTTCTTTAACAATTCTTTGTCACTAAATATACTCATTAACTTAACTAATAATGGCACTTGTGATTTGGGGTCAGCTACAGCAAGCATAAATACCAAATCAACTCCTATATTTTCATTTGGATCTTCCATATTTTTAAATTCAACCTTATTCGATAGGGTAGCTACTGCTATAGCAGCTGATTTTACATGTTTTGGGTCAGTATGAGGTATTGCAACTTTTATTTCACCAGTGTTAAGTCCTGTAGGATACTTTAATTCTCTCTCCCTGACCGCATCAAAAAATGTTTTATTCACTTTGTCAGATTCCATCATTTTATCTGACATAAATTTCAATAATTCGTCTCTATCTTTAAATTTACAATTTAAAAATATCAAATCTTCTCTAATTTCTATCTGATTTTCCATATATTGCATAAATTTATAATAAAATTACAAATCTATATATCCCTTCCTTTCTTTCTTATTCACTTTTCATATAAAATTTATTATGATAAATATTAATTGTTTACTTATTTATCAAATAATTATATTTTACAATTGTTTTTTTCATTTCTTTACTAGTTCTAGCAAGTTCTAATGAATTCTTAAATTCTTTAACTTTGAGTAGATTTATAAGTTCAAATAGTGCTTTTAAATGATCCTTATTTTCATCAACTGCTAGAATACAAACATATTTAATTGGATCAAATCTTGGTGAGCCGAAATTAACCGGTTTTTTTAATCTAGCAAGTGATAGAGATGTTTTAATAACATTTTCAGAAATATTTCCATGAGGTAATGCAAAGTTTTCACTTATTACAATATATGGCCCATATTTTTCTATATTTTCAATCATCTCATTTATATACTCTTCATTTATATATTTTTTATCTAATAAAATCTGGCTAGCCATTTTTATAGAATCTTTCCAATTTTTTGGACAAATATCTAAAACTATATTATCTTCTGTTAGCAAATCATCCAAGCTTTGACCTTCCTGTATATCTACATCTTCTAAAAATATTTTATTATTATATTCATAATTGTTTATTAATTTAGAATCATTTGAATTAAAATTATAATTTGAAATTAGTAATCTTCCTTTTTCATATATATAATCAGATATTTTCTTATGGTCTACCTCATTAATCAAAGGTGAAACTTTAAGATAGTCATCAGTGATATTACTTAAATCAACTGTAGTTATGATTATGTCTATTGATTCCAAATCCATACAATTTAATTGGTGACTAGTAGTGTTTCCAATTATTTTAAAATTAAATAAATCCCTTAATTTATTGTTTAATAACTGGCTTGTACCTATCCCTGAATTACAGACAACTAAAACCCTCAGTTTTTTACATACTTGATCTATTATCCTTTCAAAAGAAGCATAAATATAGATAACTATATAGGAAATCTCTACATCACTTATATCTCTTTCTAAGTATTTAGAAAGAATATAAGAATTTTTTTTGATTTTTTCAAATAAATCCTTCTTTTCTTCAATAATTGACCTTAGCTCTGGATAATCTATTATATCTGCTCCTCCATGTAGAGTCATTCTTTCAACATGAAGCGATAAACTTTCAAATAATTTATAATCTAGATAGAAGGGTATAGATAACTCATTAGATATTACATCAATTAATTCTCTGGTCATAAATTGAACACTTATGGAATCATTTGCATTGCTATTAACAACTTTATATTGTAATTTTGATATTAATATATCTAAATAATTAACTTCATTAGTTTTATTTTTAATATCAAAATACTCACATATATGCCTGTATAAACTAATTGACAAATCACTTACTGAATTTCCTTTAAAATATTTATTTTTTTCTTTTTCACTATTAATATTTAAAGAAATATACAATAAATATAATGATAGTATGTTGAATGAATTTTCCGAGAATATAATATTATGCCTATATTCTACTTCTCCGATTATATTGTGAATAGTTTTCTTATCATCTTCTATCCTTAAAGCTATATCATTATAATTTTTTTTGATCCCATTTAATAATATTATAAATAAATAATAGCTTTTTATTAAACTATCAATAAAAAATATATTTTTGTTATATGAATTCCCACTTAACTTAATTCCCTTACCTGATCTACTAACAATTTTTAAATTATTTTTACTATTAAACTTAATTAAATCGTCTAAGTCGGATGTAATTGTAGAACGAGATATCATCATAATATCAGCCAATTTTTGCTTTGTTATATAATCATTAGATAGAAATAATATAAGTGATTCAACTAATAATCTTTCTGATTTATCCATTGTATAAGTGTAAAAATTTAAATTTTTAATAACTTTACTAATCTGTTCTTTATTTTTAACTTTTAAACAACCGTCTTGACTATCAATTTTTTCAATAGAGTCTGAAAGGAAATGTGTGTTAATATATTTGATATCATCATTTATTGTTCTTTCACTTACCTTATATCTGTCTTTTAGAAAATGTAGTGAAATAGGATCATTTGTATCTAAAATTATAGATAATATCTCTAATCTTCGTTTATTTATATTATCACCTTCCTTCCAACTAAATAATATAATAGTATTGAAAAACTAACAAGTGCAAAAGTTTTCCGACATTGGAAGTTAAATGTACGAAGTTAATTATTGTAAATGTAATAAATTACAATACTTCAAAAGTTCTATTTTTTTACTACTATTTATTAAGTTATCTACTTTAGAATATTAATTTTAAATTTCCATTATTTGTGATATAATCATTTAAATTAAGCTTTCTATATATTAATAGATATTATAAGCATTCGCCATCTTTCAAATTTTCTTCTAATTATATCAAAATTTATGTCCCATTTTGATTATGGAATTTGAGAAGATATTTAATTTATACTAAATTGGAGAAATCTATGAAATCATTTGTAAAAGCATATAAAGATTTAGAAAAAGATGAGCTTTATGAGATATTAAAGTTAAGAGAAAAAGTATTTAAAATAGAGCAAAATTCCCAATATACAGACTTGGATAATCTTGATAAAGAAGCTATTCATATTTTTATAAAAGATGATGGAATAATAAAAGCCTATGCAAGGATAATTGAGAAGGATAAAAATAAAAAGATAGGAAAACTTGCGAGGGTTATTTCAAGAAAAAAAACTTATGGAAGAAAGATATGTGAAATTGCTATAAAGACTGCCTTTGATGATTTAGAACTTAATGAAATTTTTATAGAAGCACAGGTCCAAGCTATGGGTTTTTATGAAAAACTAGGCTTTGAAAAAACATCAAAACCCTATGATTATGCTGGTATTAATCATATTGATATGATACTTAAAAAGGACTATTAATAGTCCTTTTTTAAAATAATATTTCTATACACTTTTGTGGTCTTCCGCTTGTTTGAGAATTGGCGTTTGCATCTTTAGCATAACCTTTTTCGACCAATATATCCATAATTCTTACAGCTGATCTTCTTGTAAGGGAAAGAAGCTTTGCCATTTCACTAGATCTTATCTTCTTATCACTCTTATTGCATACAAAAGTCGATATATTATAAAGGTGCTTTTTTAAAATCCCTGTATTTTCTGATATTTTATTTATATCACCTGATGCTGATATTTTTTTATTTTTCATAAGGTCATATTTTTCAAGAGAAATTCCATCATAGTAAATTATCCTATAAGTTTCATCTATAAATTTCTTGGCATATTGAGAATTTTTAATGGCTTGATTTATTGTATCTCCACCAGAAAGCGAAAGAGATAAGTCTGTTTGATGATTTCTTAAAAAGGTCTTTGCATTATTGAGAGTATACTTTCTTAAAAGTCCCTTATTTGAAATAATAATTCTTTCTTCATCTTGCTTAAATAATATTCCATCAACTAAGATAGAGTAATCTTTAATAAGCTTGTTATTATAGTCATTATCCTCCCCTTTAAAATTGTGAACTATAAAGCTTTTGTTAGAAGCCTCCTTACTTTTTATATCATTTATAAGATAAGTAAGGTCATTTTTTATATCAAGCTTGGTAACTCTTAGTCTAAACACTGGTATTTCAAGCTTTTTTAGGATATTATAAGAGTAACCAAAAGCTGTAAAAACACAATCAATCTTTCCCTCCTTAAAAAGTCTTATATGATTTGATAGATAAAAGTCCTCGTCATATTTTGGCTTATTTTTTAGAACATAGTATCTTTCAAAATCTAATTCAAATTCTTCTACCAAGTCATCGACTAAACTTTTTTCAACTACATCAAAACTTGGACAATTAAACTTAATTCCCAATTCTACATAATTAAAGAAAGCCTCGCTTAAACTCACAACAGATCTATGAGCATAAGTCATAGGAACATTTATAGAAAAATTTCTACTAAGCTCATAAAAAACACCTATACCTGTTGCAAATATTCCATCTATATCATCAGGCAATGCTTTTATATCCTGCTTTATAAGGGTAGTATCATCTATTATAATCTCTTTTGTTTCTATAGAATCTATTCCATCAATGATATTTTTAATTTTATTTAAAGATTCGTCTGTACCTACTATTAATATTTTCATGATTTTATTATATCATAGTATTTTTGAAAAATAATTTGCAATTTTTAGTGAATTAATTTATAATTAATTTAAGACATGATTAGGACATAGAACTTTCTAATATAAGTCTATTAAGAATTTATTTTTACACTGTGAAAACGAATCCAAGAGAGGAGAAAAAATGGATGTAATTAAACTTGCAAAAGAAAATGAAGATTTATGTATCGAAATGAGAAGAGAACTTCACAAGATTCCAGAGCTTGAGCTTGAATTACCAAAGACTGTTAAGTATGTCAAATCAAAGCTTGATGAATTTGGCATCAAATACACTGAAATGATTAATGGAAATGCTCTTGTAGCAAATATATATGGTGATAGTGAAGGAAAATGTCTTGCAATAAGGGCAGATATGGATGCTCTTCCAATCCAAGAAGAAACTGGCCTTCCTTTTGCTTCAACCCACAAGGGGAAAATGCACGCTTGTGGTCATGATTCACACACAGCCATAGCCCTTACAGCTGCAAAAATCTTAAATGAAAATAGGGATAAACTCAAGGGAGTCGTTAAATTTATTTTTAAACCACGAGTAGAAGTTACAGGTGGTGCAAAACCTATGATTGAAGAAGGTTGTCTTGAAAATCCAAAAGTAGACCATATCATAGGTATGCATGGTGGATGGCTATCAGATATACCTCATGGGAAGATAGGATTTAAGGATAATGAGCTTATGGCATCTATGGATATATTTTCTATAAAAGTTAAGGGAAAAGGTGGGCATGGTGCCAATCCTCAAAACGCTATAGATCCAATAATTATATCTGCAGAAATCCTTATGGGCCTTCAAAAAATCATATCAAGAGAAATAGCTCCTGTAGATTCTGGTCTTGTATCTGTATGTAAAATTGAAGGTGGATATACACAAAATATTATTCCAAACGAAGTAAATATGCTTGGTACAGCAAGAGCCCTTGATGAAGATATAAGGGATAAAATAGAAAAAAGAATTTCTGAGATAGCTGAGGGTATAGCAAAAACTTATGGTGCTAGTGCTGAGACTTTTTATGAGAGATTCTACCCAGTTCTTAAAAATGACCCAGAGTTTAACAGTTTTGTTAAGGAAAATACTAGGAAAATTTTTCCAGATGATATATTTGAACTTGAAAAACCAACCATGGGTGGAGAAGATATGGCTTTCTACCTTAAAGAAGTCCCAGGAACCTTCCTATTTTTATCAAACTTAAAAGAAGCAGCAGACGGAGAAAAATACTCTAACCACAATCCTAAGTTTGATTTAGATGAATCGCTATTTTATAAGGGTGTTTCAATATTTTTAAAAACAGCCTTTGAATTTTTATCTTAGGAGTAAGTTATGGAAAAAATGAATCTTAAAAAAGACTACAGGATGCATGTAGTTGTTATAGCAGTTGCAATCCTTGCAGAACTTATAGGCGCAAAAACCTTATCTATAAGCGGAATAAATATAGTATTCTCACCATTAATATGGTCTATGCTTATAGTATTTCTAATATTTATGTCTCCTTTAAAGCTTGTAAAAAGAGAAGATGCCCCTTCTGCAAATAATATGATGAGTATTATGCTTGCAGTTTTGATAGCGAAACTTGGAGTAACAAGCGGAGCCCAAATTGAGGCTATAAAGGAGGCAGGTCTTGCTCTTGTTTTACAAAACTTTGGTAATCTTGGTACCATAATAATTTCTCTTCCCATAGCCCTAATTTTAGGTCTTAAAAGAGAGTCAATTGGTATGTGCCATGCCCTATCAAGAGAATCAAACGTTGGTCTTATTCAAGATACTTACGGAGCAGAATCAGCTGAATTTAGAGGAGTAATGGCAGTTTATATCATAGGAACAATTCTTGGACCTATAGTACTTAGTGTCCTATCATCTATAGCAATTTCACTTAATATGGTATCTCCACTTGCAGCCGCAATGGGAACAGGAGCAGGCTCTGCATCAATGATGACAGCAGGACTTGGAGCTTTAATTGCAAACCATCCAGAACTTGAAGCACAGATGACAGCCTTTGCTGGACTTTCAAACTTGATTTCATCAGTCATAGCCTTACCACTTGGAGCTTTCATAGGACTTCCTTTGACAGAATTTTTATATAATAAACTTAACTTCTTTAGAAGAAAGGATAAGAAATAATGGAAAAAATAAAAACTGAAATGCCAAATATTTTTATGGCCCTAGCCTTTACAGTAGTTGTATCTACTATATGTAACATAGTAGGATATGAGTTTAATATTATGCAATCTCTCCCTGGTATGATTATACTTGCAGCTTTATGTATAGCTGGCTATGCCCTATCCTTTATAGTTCCTATCAAAAAAATATCCTCAGTATTGTGGATATCAATTCTTGCCATATTTCTAGCAAGTCCAATATCCCCAATATCAGAACCTATTATAAAATATGTTGGAAATATAAACCTGAATGCAATAACAACACCAATCTTAGCCTATGCTGGAATAATCATAGGTAAGGACTGGGGAGCTTTTAAAGAAGTTGGAGTTAAGGGTATTATTGTTTCAATCTTTGTAATTATAGGAACTTTCCTAATATCATCACTTATGGGTGACTTCTTTATGGGTATATTCTAAAAATATTAATCAAAATCACTTGTTCATCTTGTAGTTTGCACAAGCGCCTATAAGAAACATATACCTGCACCCTATCGGGGCTTTGATTATTCTGTCACATAAGACTATCCCAAACTTGATATATCCCCTCTTTACTAGACAATGAAACTGACCCCAAAAATCGAAAAAACAACTTGGAAGGTCAGCTCAGAATATCACAATTATAATTTATGGAGGCTTTTTGCTACTTCAAGCTAAAGTTTTCCCCCTCACCTGCTGCATAGCAGGTGGATTTTTGTTTCACTCGAATTCGCTCGCTTAACTTACTAAAGTAGATAATTAAAAACAAGGAAGTAGTAGTTCTACTTCCTTGTGAATGAATGTGTTTATTTTATCTACCAACACTATTTGACAAATAGCCAAAAAAGGCTGTTGCAGGATGAATTAATCCTTTAAATATAATTCAAAATCTCAAAAAGCCTTAGGACTTATTTAAAATTATACAAGAATAAAAATTCATGATTTTGCAACAGCTACTTTTTCTATACTATATTATTTTGCATTTGCGATAGCTTCATCTACTGCTTTAAGAAAGGCCTCAGATGAAACTGTAGCTCCAGATACTGATTCAATATCAGCTGTAGAATCTTTTCCCTTTAATTTTTCTGTTAACTCATCAAGGGCAACTTCTCCTACCTTATCTGTTTCTTCAGATTTTCTTTCTATATTTACAATTTTTCCAGCATCATCGAGCTTTACTGTAACTTCAATATTACCACCATATCCTTCAGCTGAAGCTGTGCCAGTTTTTGCTGCTTCTGCACTATCTTTACTCTTTCCACAAGCTGTAAGGGCAAGAGCAAGCACCCCAACTGCAATTATTTTCTTTATATGCATAATCTTATCTCCTTTATAATTATCTTTAAGTTAAGTACTTTCATAAAAATTATACTATATTTTTATTTTTAATACAATAAAAGAGGCTATTTTACGCCATTATTTTACAAATATTAGGAAAAAATATCTCCTATAACTTCTCTAATATTTTTCATATCTTTTATCTCTAAAGTTTTAAAATCTTTCTTATCAACTGAATTTCTTGCAATATATGCTCTTTTATAGCCCAATCTTTCAAGCTCTTTTAACCTAGACCTTATTTGAGGAACTTTTTTAAGCTCTCCTGTAAGACCAACCTCAGCTATAAAGACTGTCTTATTGTCTATAGGTTTTTTAAGATAAGATGATGCAATTGAAACCATTATAGCAAGGTTTACTGATTGCTCTCTTAATTTAAGTCCTCCTGTTGCCTTTATTATTACATTTTCATCAAAAAGATTTATTCCTGCTCTTTCTTGTAAGATTGAAATTAGGGTATTAAGCTGATCTTTCCTAAGACTATCTCCTATCCTTTGTGGATATGGCATAAAAGACTTTGAAACTAAAGATTCTATTTCAACTTCAAGAAGCCTCGTACCCTCTTTCATAACTGAAATTGCAGAACCTTCTATAGATTCATCTCTTTCTGTTATAAAATATTCTGATGGGTTTGTTATCTCTATTAGGCCTTCTTCTTGCATCGAAAAAAGTCCAACTTCACCGGTTGGCCCAAACCTATTTTTAGTTGCAGTAAGCATCCTTAAGTCCTCTTCGCTTTCTCCATCAAGAACTAATACTGTATCAACCAAATGTTCAAGTGTTCTTAAACCAGCCATCTCACCTGTTTTGTTCATATGTCCTACCATTATAAAAGCCCTTTTATTTTCGGGATTTTTGGCAATTTCTACACACTTATTGGCGCACTCTACGCTTTGAGTAGGAGAACCTTGTTTATTGTCAAACTCAGCCAAGGCGAAAGTTTGAATAGAATCTAGGATAATAATTTGAACATCTCTTTTTTCAATCTCCCTTATAGCAAGATCCATAGAGTTTGTAGATAAAATCCAAATATTTTTGGAGATATCTCCTATTATCCTATCCGCCCTTGATTTAATTTGACTTTCAGATTCCTCTCCTGATATATACATAACCCTTATTCCCTTTTTGGCAAAAGATGCTGAAAGTTGCAATAAAAGGGTTGATTTACCAGCACCTGGCCTTGCTGTAAGAATTGATACAGAATCTTTTACAAGACCACCACCTATTGCCCTGTCAAACTCATCATAGGATGATTTTATCCTTTCAGATTCGTCTACCCTTATATCAGATAAAAGCCTTGCCTGATTCGAATCATCAAGGGTTAAGGAAGTATTTTTAGCTTTTTGACTTTCTTTTGTAACAGTCTTTTCTATAAGACTTCCCCACTTGCCACACTCAGGACACTTTCCTGCCCATACATTTTGAACATGGCCACAGTTTTTACATTCATAAGCTTTTTTAAGCTTAGGCATCAATATCTCCTAATCTGTAATTTACAGAAAATCTTTCTACTGCCTTTTTTGGATCTTCATCATATATTTTTTTAAACTTATCTCTTAGACTTTCTTTTTCATCCACTAAATTTTTAATACAATCAAGGTAAGATTTTTCATCATCTGAAAGTCCATTTGAGGCTAAATTTATTAGGTAATCTAGCCATTCATAAACTTTTTTACCATCATATTCCGCAAAAAATCCCTTATATTTTGTATCTTTTTTAAGTTTTTCACACTTTGTATAGGTCATATTTGAAAATTCTTCTCTTAACTTATTTAAATTTTCTTCATTGTAAAAAAGTCCTTTCATTAAGGCTGCAAATGAAAGATTATATGGGTAAGGCACAGCATCTGGCATCCTTATTTCTATATATCTTTTGGTTCTTACATCTGGAAATACTATGGATAAGGCATGAAATATCATCTTATCTGATGAATCTTCATCTAATATTTCAGAAAACTTAGTAGCACCCTTGTATATATCTTCTCCATCCTTATTAATAAAGATAATATCTGTATTTAAAATCTTATCTGCATATTTTCCATATGATAAGTCATCATCAAAGGCAAAGTCATAGACTCCTGTCCTTTGTGGATCACAATATTCCCATATTTGTTGGCGAAGGTTTCTATATTTATAAGCTTTGCCTTCAAATATATAAGAATTATCATAAAGAGTATACATAAATGAAGATAGCGCATTTGCTACGAAAAATTTCTTTTTAAAATCTTCTTCATCAGAAAAGTCAATGGCTGTTTGGACACTAGCAGACCCTCTCATCATATTTATTGAAGTCTTTCCTCCATATTTTAAAAAGTATTCTTGCATATACCTATACCTATCCTTAGGTATTATATGTAAATCTCTTACCTTAGTTTTTGGATGATAGCCTAAAGTTAAAAGATATTGACCCTTTTGTTCATATATAGGGATAATATCTTTCATTATTTTTTTATAAGATTCATCCAAATCTTTTAGACTTTTCTTTGCATCTATAGCAAGTTCAAATTGACCTGCTGGCTCAAGGTTAATAGCAACATCATCATGTCTTAGTCCTAGTATATAACCTTCTTCCTCGCTTTCTACACTAAAGCCCATATCTTTTAGTCTTTTTAAGGTATCCCCTACTCCCTTATCACCAAAATAATCATAAGAGTCAAGACTTTCCTTATCTATAGTAAAATGTTCCATTTCTAGACCAGTTTTATACTCATCTTTTCCTTTTTCTCCCTTTTTAATATAGGAGATTATTAAATCTCTTTTTTCATCATAATTCATGGTCTTATCCTCCAAAATCCTTATAAACTACTAACTATAATTATACCCAAACTATTTCAATAATTAATTATTTTATCAATTTTCCTATAATTTTAAAGATATTTGTAAAAATCTCACATAAGCCTTAAAATATAAGAAAGAAATAAAAGGAGTGACTTATGAGAAAGAAATTACTCACAATCCTTTTTTTAGGGCTTGTTCTGAGCTCTTGTAAGGGGAATAAAAACAAAATAGATAATGATTCTTCTATTGAAGTTAAGAATGATATTTCTAGCAAGAAAGATATAAAAGATAGGTTAAAAACTGATAAAAAAGATATCAATGATAGATTAGTATCTAATAAGGATGAAAAACAAGATAAAAAAGTTAAAAGTGATATAAAAAGAAATGGTCAATACCAAGATATATATGATAGGCTAAAGGGTGTAAAATTCAATATAAAAGGTGGGTCTATGGTAGAAGCTCTTTACTTTTATAGGGATGGATACTTTGATGGCGTAGAAAAGGGTGGAAATGGTGGACACGTATCAATCGCTCTTTATAATGGAAAGTTTGATATTACAAAAAAACTATCAGATACTTCTTACAACCTAACTCTTCAAAGACTAGATTCTGATATAAATGTGGGAGAAGAAAAAAATATTAAAATAAATGGTTATGATAACACCTTCCACTATACTGATTCTATAGCTATGCCAAAAGAAGATGTAGGAAGTGATTATACTCTCTATCTACCTGAAACAAAATATTCTGATTTGAGTGAAGATGCCATTAGTTTTATAAAAATGATGAGAAGAGAAAACTCTGAAACAAAGTTTGATTCAAACGAAAAAATAGGAGTTTTTCTAATAGGACATAAACTTAATGATAAACCAGGTTCTACTTACTTTTTAGAATTTGAGAAATAGGAGCTAATAATGAAACATAAAAAATTATTAATAACAAGTCTTCTTTTACTAGTACCTTTTATTTCAAAGGCTAGTAAATTAGAAGATATAAAAGATATAAGAGGAGAAAAAAACTACTTCCAAGACCTTATGCTTGATAATATCAATATGCATATAGATATAAGTGAGTTTAAAAAATATGGGATAGATCCTAAGGAATATGGGATAAATATAGACACTAACAATAATATCTATATTGATGCCAATGATAAAGGGGATGAAAATTCTAATAAAACACCTGCTATTATAAAAGAACTAGACCAAAAGAAATTCATCCTAAGCTCTGGGACAGGTGACTGGTCAACAGAACTTATATTTACAGACAATAAAGGAAATTTTACCATAAAATATTTAGACGATGATGCTAGTGTAAGGTATATTTCAGAAGGAAAGGGTAGATTTAGCCTAGATAAAAAAGTAAATGATACAACTTATATTCTTAACTTGGAAGATTTTAAAGTAACCAGCCCTACTGGAGAAGTTGATTCTAAAGCGGATAAAAAAATCGAGTATTATAAAATGCCTCATGGTCTAGAAGCAAAAGATAATGATGATAAGCTAAGTAAAAAATTTACCCTATATCTTCCAAAAAGAAAAAGAAGTGAAATGAGTAATCAAGTAAATGAATGGATAAATCGTCGTGGAGGACATAAGTATATAGATGATTATGAATCTAGAATATTTATTCTTGTAAACAATGATTCAATTTTTCCTTTCTTAGAGGATGTAAAGTAAAATGAGAGCCTACTATAAAAAAGATGACCTTATTTTTGAAATAGGATATGAAGATATAGTTAATGAGATAAAATTAGTAGAAAGGGTTGAAAAAGACAACAAACCCTCCCTTGTATCTGACTATGCCTTTAGGGAAATCACCCTTTATCTTGATGGAAAATTAAAAAAATTTTCCTTTCCTATAAAACTTAAGGGGACTGATTTTCAAAAAAGAGTTTGGGAAAAACTTTTAGAAATTCCCTATGGAAAAACTATAACCTACAAAGAAATAGGGCAGTCTTTAGACTCTAAAGCCTATAGGGCTATAGGTACAGCTTGTGGCAAAAATCCACTTGTAATAAGAGTACCCTGCCACAGGGTTCTTTCCCAAAAAGGACTTGGAGGATATCTTTACGGACTTGATTTAAAAAGAAAATTACTCAAATTAGAAAATAAAAACTTTTATATATAACGAATCTTTAGATAAAAATATAAGCGATAATGCATCCAATATCAGAATAAAAAAACAAAAAATTGTTATAGAATGGCATTATTCGTGATAGTGGTTTGATAATATTGGACGAAGTAACTAGTAATATAAATTAAGGAAAGAATAAAGATAAAACTTAGATATTTAAGTTCGGAAAACCAAATGCAGTATAGCTACAATTTTCTCCTATAGAAAGATATTTAGGATATAAAAAAACAAATACAAATATTTCTAAATATCTCTGATAAAAAGTCCAACTTTTTGTGGTCACTTTATATCGCTTTTAACTTATAAGGCTTTTATTATATAGTAAATATAAATAAAAAGTATTAAAGATTAGAGGAGTTCTTATGAAATATATAATTATTTGTCTTTTGATTTTTGGTATTATTTACCTTATGAAGATAAGAAAAAAGATTGAATTATTAGCCTTTTCAAGGTATATATTTTCTATTATAAGCCTGGGACTTTTTCTAATCTTACTTTTGATAATCTATAAATATTCTCCTACATTCATAGATTTTTTAATAGTAAGTTTAATATCCATACTTTTTCAATTGAATATAAAACTTCAAGGCCTCAGTTCTGGTGGACTTTATGTGATAAAGGGATCACCCTTTCTTAGTCAATTTATAGAATTCAGGGATATTAAAAATTTTGGAATAATTGATAAAAAACCCTATCTTATTTTAAGAATAAGGGCTTACGGAACTTATTTTGATTTAAATTTTAAAAAAGATGAGCTAGAGAAAATAAAAAACTTTATGTCTAAAGTAAAAGACTTGGAGAGTTAAGCTTCCAAACCTTTTTTAATTATCTTCAAACTAAATCCATTAATCTTAATCCTTATATTTTCTCAAAAATATGAAAGATGCAAAAACTGGTATTAAAGGAAGAAAGACAAGTTCTCTATTTTTACCTACTTTTGCAAGATAAAACCATAAAAATATGGCTAATATTACAAATAATATATTTAAAGATCTAAAAATTTTTCTATTCTCCATATCTCCTCCTTAGTTTTTAAATATACTTTTATTCCTTTATATTTAGCTATTTAAATATATATTAACACTTGATTTTATAATAACACATACTTATACACTTTTAAATTATCAAAAAAATAATTTTTCACTATTATTTCAAAATAAATTATTAATATTAGCTCTTATATTATAAGTATTTAAATAATTTTGTTATTTTAATTTGCTTTTATCTTTATCTCAATAAAAAAAATTAATTAAAAATTAATTTTTATATGATAATGCAAATCATTATTGACAATTATCTTTTTCCTTGGTAATATAGTCTTGAACATAACAATTGCATTTGTTAACTATATATTATTTTTAAAAAGGAGAAAATTTATGAACAATAAAAAGAAGTTTGCTCTTATAGCAGCCCTATCTTTAGGTCTTGTTATGACTGCATGTCAAAATAATACAAGTAAGGATAATCCTTCAAATGAACCTTCTGTTACACAAAGCTCTAAAAAAGAAGATAAATCAAGTACATCAAAGGAAGATAATAAAAGTAATAAAGATAAAGATGAAAAAGAAGGTGAAAAGAAAACAGAAGTATCTCTATCAGACTGGGAGGGCGAATGGAATGATATGGGGAGATATCTTGACAAGAAAGAAATCCAACCAGCTTTCAAAACTTTAGCTGAAAATGAAAAAATCGATGAAAATGGAGCGAAGGAAAACTATCTTAAAAAAAGACACTGTGACTTTGGTGGACTTAGAATTAAGGGAGATGAAGTAGAATTTTTAAATGATTTTCCTGACAAGAACCCTGAGCTTAAAGGAAAAGGCGTTTATAAGTTCGTAGGAAAACAAGAAGTAGAACATGGTGGATACAAGATGGAATGGGATATTTTTGAAGCAAAAAATGAAGATGCTCCTTACAAATACCTTCTTATGATGCCAATTCACGGTGAAGAAAGTCTAACCCATTTCCACATGAGATATGGTGATGACAAAGACAAACTATTACAAGAAGAAGGCTGGTATCCAACTTTTGTTAAACCAAGTACAACAGACCAACAAATAATAGATGAAATTACAGAATAATATGTAAAAGCTGTTGGATCTAATTTCCAACAGCTCTTTTTCTAAGGAGATAAAATGAAAAAAAGAAATATATTTGCTCTTTTATTTATATTTCTTCTTATAGCTAGTGGATGTGGTAAAAATTCTAATAAAAAAACTGATAAGCCTTTGATTTATACTTCTTTTTATCCAGTAAATAATATGACTGAGATGATTGTAGGAGATACTGCAGAGGTCAAATCATTTATGCCACTTGATAAACAACCTCATCTTTGGGAACCTAGTCCAAGGGATATGAAAAAGCTTGCCAAATGTGATCTTTTAGTTGTAAATGGAGCCAATATGGAAGCTTGGGTTGATAAGGTTAGAGAGAACTTACCTAATCTTGATATCCTAACCCTATCTGATTCCGCAGAACTTATAACTTATAAGGGTGCTGCAAGTATTGGAGATTTCCAATATATGGCAAGAATTGATTTAGATAAGGGTAAAATTAAGATTGACTTTGGTCATACTCATGAGGATATGATGAGAGTTGCCTTTATAAAAGACGAAGGGATTACTGGTGAAGATTTAATCAAAAAATGTAAGGAAGTAATGAGCCAAAAAGGTGAATTAATTCATCAAAAAGAAACCATAGACCTTGAAGAAGGAAAAGTATATGGACTTGAGATGGGACATGAATATGGAGAAATTTTCTTTAATGTTCCAAAATCTGGAAAGTGGATTTTTATATCAGATAGGATAACAGAAGACCTTCTTCCATACAATATTGTAGGAAGTGATGGAAAATTTTTAAAAGATGAAGGTAAGGAAGAATCTTTGATGGAGGGTTCTTCATCAGGATTTGATAAGATTACCTATGATCCCCACTCTTGGCTTTCAGTTGTAAATGCAAAAAAATATTTAAATGCTATAAATGAAAAGTTAATTGAAAAATATCCAGAAAATGAAAGAATTTATAGAAAAAACAAGCTAAAATACGTAGATCAATTAACTAATATTGAGGCTGAATATAAAGAAAAATTCTCAAATATCGATAAGGATAATAGAAACTTTTTAGTCCTTCATTATGCTTATGCTTATATAGCAAGAGACTTTGATCTTTTTCAATACCCACTTCAAGGACTAACAAGTCTTGAAAGTCCAAGTCTTAAGACTATAAAAAAGGCTATTCAGTTTTCAGAAGATAAAAATATTAATACAGTCTTTTATGAATATGGACAAAATCCAAAACAAGCAAAATCTCTAGCTGAAGAAATAGGAGCCGAAACATCTCCTTTGGCATCTATGGAATATGTAACCAAAGAGCAAGAAGAAAATAATTTAAATTACATTGACCTTATGAAGATGAACTTAGAAAATCTTTATAAATCAATGTATAAGGAGAATAAATAATGAAAGCTGTATCAATTAAAAACTTGTATTTTGCCTATAATGAAATCCCCGTTTTAAAAAATTGTAATTTAGAAGTTGGTATGGGTGATTTTACAATAATAATTGGTGGAAATGGATCTGGCAAATCAACACTTATAAAGCTTATGCTAGGAGAAATTAAAGCTTTGAAAGGATCTATTGAAATTTTAGGTAAAAGAATAGAAGACTACAAATCCTTTAGGGACATAGGCTATGTACCCCAAATAAATATTGTAAATAAGATTGCCTTTCCCATAACCTGCCTAGAACTTGTATCCTTAAACTTATATGAGGATTTCGGTTTTATAAAAATACCTAAGAAAGAACACTACAAAAAAGCTCGTGAAATTATCGAAAAGATGGGCATGGAAAAATATATAAATACGCCTGTAAACGAATTATCGGGTGGACTTGCCCAAAGAGCTATGATATGTAAGGCTATGATAAACGAACCTAAACTTCTAATCCTTGATGAACCTACTGCAGGAGTTGATAAGGATAGCAAAAAACATTTCTTTGAAACTGTAAATATTCTTTCAACAAAATTTAATATAAGCATAATAATGGTAACTCATGAACTAAAAGAAATGGAGAATTTAGACATAGATATGAAAACTTACGAAATGATAGAAGGGAGTCTTGTAAAATGTTAGAATTTGCCTTTATGAGAAAAGCCCTAATCTTAGGATTTTTATTATCTATAATGATTCCTATAATAGGAATAGTTATGGTTAATAGAAAAACATCAATGATAGGTGATGCCCTATCACATACTGCACTTGCTGGTGTTGGTATGGGACTTATACTTGGATTTGATCCTCTTTTAGGATCTGCAATAATATGTGTAATTGCAGCTTTTTTAATAGAATTAATTAGAAAGAAATTCCCCCAATATGGTGATATGGCAACGGCAGTCATCATGAGTACAGGTCTTGGAATCGCAGCCATACTTTCAGACTTTGCCCCAGGTGGTAACTCCTTTGAATCCTACCTATTTGGTTCAATATCATCTGTTACAACAATGGATATTATAAATACATCTATTGTTTTTGTCTTGGTCCTTGCACTTTCTATATCAAGATACTCATCCCTACTTGCCATAGCTATAGATCCAAATACCGCAAGACTTTCAGGAGTTAAGGTAAAATCCTTAGACTTTGTCTTTACTTTCCTAGCCGCAATAACTATTGCTTTATCTGTAAAGGTTATAGGCGCTTTGATGGTAACAAGTCTTATAGTCCTTCCAGTTGCAACAAGTCTAATAGTTGCAAAATCTTATAAGGCAACATTTTTTATAACTATCACCCTTGGTGTTATTTATATGATGCTAGGTTTAATACTTTCCTATCAATTTGATATAAAACCAGGTGGAGCCATAGTTGTAAATGCAATAGTTGGTATGCTACTTTTTGCTTCCTATAAAAAATTAAAAAAGAAAAGTCAAAACAATAAAACTCAACAAAGTGTATAAATAAAATTGCTCCTGAACTCATCCCCCCTTTTAAAGATTCAGGAGCAATTTTATTTAAATGGACTTTAACT
>NZ_JAXDSU010000083.1:0-3737 GCF_034090325.1 Anaerococcus porci | reverse complement strand
GCATACAAAATGATAAAAGAATTAAATGAGAGAATGCTAAAAGACAATCCGAACCTGATAGTGATTGCAGGTAAGGTTAATCGAAAATTTTATGAAGAAAACTGTTATGGTCAAACGAAAGAAGTATAGGAGGTGATGATGTGTCAGCCAGCAAGGATAAAGAAAGAGGCACATGGAAAATCTATTTAAGGTATGTTGATTGGCAAGGAGTAAAACAAATCCATACAAAACGTGGATTTGCTACAAAGAGAGAGGCATTGGAATATGAAAGGGAGTTTTTAGCAAGTAAGTCGAGAGATTTGAATATGCTTTTTGAATCCTTTGTTGAAATCTATTTGAGCGATTTAAAGCCAAGAATTAAATACAACACTTATTTGACAAAGGTTCATATTATAGAAACGAAAATAATACCTTACTTTGCCAAGAAATCTATAGCTGAAATAACAGCTCCAGATATTTTACAGTGGCAAAATGAATTGCTTAAAAAGTCAGATGGTGAGGGGAAACAATATTCTCAAACTTACTTAAGAACGATTCAAAATCAACTAAATGCGATTCTTAACCATGCCAATAAATATTACGGTTTAACAAGCAACCCTGTTCATAAAACTACTAAGATGGGAAAAGCGAAAGCACAGGAAATGTTATTTTGGACTAAAGAGGAATATGAAAAATTCGCTGAAAGTGTTAAGAGCAAACCTTCCTCATACTATGCTTTTGAGATACTTTATTGGTGCGGTATTAGAGAAGGTGAATTGCTTGCACTTACAAAAGACGATTTTGATCTTGAGAAGAAAACTCTAACTATTAGTAAATCATTTCAAAGGTTAAAAGGAAAAGATTACATTACATCTCCAAAGACAGAAAAAAGCAATAGAGTAATTCAATTACCACAATTTCTATGTGATGAAATGTCAGACTTCTTTGGGATGTTTTATCATCTGGATTCAAAGGTGAGACTATTTAATTTTACAAAATCATATTTACATCATGAAATGGATAGAGCTTGTAAGTTATCAGGAGTAAAACGAATTAGAGTTCATGATTTAAGACATTCTCATGTTGCTTATTTGATAGAGCAAGGTTTTTCTCCGGTGGTAATTGCAGAAAGATTAGGTCATGAAAGTATCTCAATAACCTTAAACTATGCACATTTATATCCGTCAAAGCAGTTGGAAATCATTGAAATGATAGAGAAAGAAAGGAATTAAATTTATTAAGATGAGTAAGATATTTAAAAGAGAAAGTCTACAAACAAAAGGTAGAAAACTGAAAGTCAATAAAAATAGAAAAAGAAATATTATAGTGAATTTCAGAATGTCTCCAGAAGAAAAAAGTTTATTGGAAGAGAAAATAGTATTATCAGGATTAAACAAACAGGATTATATGATTCAAATGAGTATAAATCATAAAGTTGAGGTATTTGGAAATATAAGAGTGTTTGATGAACTGAAAACGAAACTGAAAATGCTTGAAGAATATTTTAAAAATGTTAATTTGGACTGCGATATTGAAGAAAATAAGCTTGAACTTTTGGCATATATTCTGGAAATGTTTGAAACGGTGAATAGAAATAAAAATGACTCTACCTACTGCAATAGATAGAGTCAAGAAGCAACCTGATAAGATTGCAACTCTTAAAAATATTTTATCAGGTTGTACTTCTATCATCAACACAATTATGGAGGTAAAAAATGATAAATAAAGAAACATATATTAACAATATTCCACAGGAGTTGAAAGAATGTAAACAATGGTTATGGTTTAAGATTTATCATAACAAAGACAAAAATGGGAATATAAAAACTGTAAAAATTCCAATCAGTCCAATCACTTGTGAATCAAATGAATGGAATAAAAAAGAGAACTGGACAGATTTTGAAACTGCTTTAGAAGGCTTAGAAAAAAGTGGTTGTGATGGACTATCGTTTGTTTTAACTGAAGATGATCCTTATGTTTGCATTGATTTAGATAATGTTAAGGACAGTTTTGAGGAAGTACAAGACATCATAAGTGATTTTGGCGAAACATATAAGGAAATTTCCGTATCGGGCAACGGAGTCCACATATTTGCCAAGGGCATAGTTCATAAGAATATCAACAATCAAGCTGATTGTTTTGAAATGTATAAATCAAATAAGTGCATTGCTATGACTGGTGATGTTATAGGAACTTGCAAAGAAGTACAGAATGAACAATATAAGTTGAACCTTTATTATGAAAAATATGCTCTTAAAGAAACGATAAGAGAACGAATTTCTTATTATAAAAATTTAGATAGTGATGTTCCTGATATAGAGGACATTCTAAAGGCAATCTACATGACTAATCGCAAAGGCAGAGAGCTTTTTAGAGGTGAATATTCCACAGGTGATGCAAGTAAAGACGATTTTCAATTACTTCTTATCTTAAACAGCTTTACACATGGCAATGCAGATTTAATGCTTCAGATATTCTTAAAATCAGCCCTAAATCGAATGGGTGATATGAGTAAGAGAAGAACTGAGGCAGCATATATTAAATACTTAAACCAGAGCATTCAAAAGGCACAGGAAGTCGGCGGAACGAATTATTGGGATTATAACTATCACAGAAAAACAAGGGAGGTAGTTCGTTGAAAGCATATACGATAGATACTGAGTTTGATGCCTCTGATAAGTATATTGTGGACAACATCATTGCAAGAAAAAGTATTACTTTGATAGTAGCCTCACCTAAAAAAGGTAAGACAGCATTAGGACTAAATCTTGGTATATGTATCAACGAAGGAATTGATTTTCTTGAAAATATAGTTAATAAAACAAAGGTTGTTTACTATTGCAATGAACTATCCGGAAGGCTAATTCAAGAAAGAATTAAAAGATTGGAGCTTCCTTGTTCAAGTACTATGAAATTTTATGAGGGAACAAGTTATGTGGATTTTGATGACTTTGAAAGAATTGTTAAAGCAGATACAGATTTAGGTTATGAAGTATTTATTGTAGACACCTTTTCTAAAATCAAATACGACAGAAAGTATAATGCTAATGACTACAATGACACCTATGAAGTGATGGCAAAATACTACGATTTGATAGATAAGTATGGCTGCACATTTATTATGATGTACCACACAAAAAAGGATTCATCTATCAAAAGTGTGAGTGAAAAAGTGATAGGTTCACAGGCATTATCCGGTTCAGTAGATACGATTATAGCTATAAATAAAGCATCTGAATTTGATACGGAATTTAACTTAGATGTAACCAGTAGGCTTTTTGAATCAAAGGTGTATCAAGTAAAAATTCATCCATTAAAAAAGATATTGGAACTTGATAAAGTTGATCCGATTGAAATGCTTGAGCCCTCAATTCAAAGCCTGGTTCAGATTATGCATAAATTAGAATATGTTGAATAAACGACAGCTGATATTTATTCAAAGATAAAATTAGAGATAGAAAGTCCGCGGCAATTCGGTAAGGCATTAAATTGTAATAAAGAAATTCCCATGAAGAATGGAATTAGTATTACGATGAAGCGAGGAAAGAATAACAATAACTATCAAGTTAAGTATAATTCAGAGGATGTGATTTATTAAAATGCCGTTCAAACCGTTCGTACCGTTTGATGTTTTCTACATAGGCAAATGTCGTGCGGTATGAACGGTGCAAACGGTAATTGAAGAATCTACATCTATTTTTTCTGTGCAAGTTAAAGACTAATTTATAAAAATCATGAATTACATGTTGATAGCAAGC
>NZ_JAXDSU010000007.1:0-39015 GCF_034090325.1 Anaerococcus porci | reverse complement strand
TTTTAAGGAATTTAAGGCAATCTTTGTCTTTTCGCTTATACTATCCTTATCTAGGGAAATTAAGGTTCCGTCTATATCAAAAAATATTATCTTTATATCTGTCATTTATTCTCCTAATAGTTTCTCTTTTATTTATAATATGATGCCTGCTTGTTTTAGTAATCGCCCTATATTTAAAAATTCAACTTAAACAATTTCTTTGTTTTACTCACAATAAAATCATATAATCCTTTTCTATATTATAACATTTTATTTTTAAACTAAAAGGGACAAAAGGGACGTTCCTTTCTGTCCCCTTTGTCCCTTAAAAAAAGACTGCTGCAAAGGTTGATTTGCAACAGTCATTATTTTTCTAATCTCTGGCCCTTACAGTTTTTATACCGTAGGCTATTAGGATTAGGCCTATTATAAATATTATTAGTATTTTGACATCACCTGTTTTTACAAGGGAGCTTGTCTTTTTTCTTTGACGTGATCCTCCACCTGGTGTAGGTGGGACCTTTCCCTTGTAGTTTTTAACTTCTATTTTCATTTGGTGGGAGTTTTCTCCAATTTCAAAGTTTATTGGATCTGTTTTTAGGATGTAGTCCTTTGTTGGGGTTTTTGTTTCTATTAGCCTATAAGTTCCATATGGGAGTTGTTTGGTTTTGAAAATTCCATCTTTACCACTTGTTAGTGTGTAGATTTTGCCATTTTCTTCGACATCTTCAAAGATTTTGTCTGTTTTGACTTGGACTTTAAAGACTGCCCCTTCTAATGGGTTTTTGGTATCTCCATCTATCTTTACAAAGGTGAAGATATTGGTTCGAGAATCTTTCTCATTTTCAAAATCGACTGTTTCTCCATCTTTTAGAAAGCTTGTTTCTTTCCCCTTATTTTTTTCATATCCATTAAGGGGACTTGTTTCTATGAATTTTGCTTCTTTTTCAAGGCCTTTGACTTTAATCTGTCCCTTATCGTTTGTGATAAGTTCTTCTATCTCGCCTTCTTTATCATAGATGTAGCCATCATCTGTATTTTTAAACTTGAGTGTATTACCTTCTTTATCAACTAGCTTAAATCCTACACCCATAAGAGTATCTTTGGTATCCTTGTCTATTTTTCTAAGGATTATATCATGAACTACAGTCTTTGGAATAATAGTAGCAGGGTTGATGGTTGTTTCATCTATACTTACAATAAAAGGTTTGAAAGTTTTTTCTTCTGTTTTAACTTGTCTAAACAGATAGGTTCCATAGGATAAGTTTTCTACCTTAATTAAATCTTTTCCATCTTTCTTATCACTGACTTTAACTGTTTTTTTCTCACCAAATTTTTTATTTAGGTCAGCTTCATCAACATTGGAAAATTTATTTACAAGCTCTTCAGCCTTTTTTTCATAGTCTTCACTATTATAGTCTATCAAGCTTTCATCATCAATCTTCCAATAATCAATAGCAGCTTCACTATTGTCTACTAAAATATTTAGGCTATTTCCGCTTTTAGCAAAAGCCAAAAGAGGAGTAACTAGGTATAGGACTAAGGCAAATACTAAGACTTGTCTTAGTTTTATATTAACTTTTTTCATATTACTCCTCCATGTATAAACTTATGCTTCTTTTTTATTTGCTTGGATTTTGTATGCAGCAAGACCCATGATTGCGATACCTGCTACTACGAATATAAGTGAACCAATTCCACCAGTTTGTGGGATTGAAACTTTCTTATTCTCTATTTGCTTACCATAGCCAGCGTCTTTATTATCTTTGTTGTATTGAAGTTCTGAGTCTACTCCAGCGTATGAACCTTTTTCTACTGTGAATTCTGGTTTGTCATTTCTTGCAGCATAGCCTTTTGGAGCTGTTTTTTCTTCTAATTTATATTTTCCATAAGCTAGACCTTGGATTTCAAATCTACCTTGTCCATCAGATGTTACAACTACTACATTTTCATCAGCCTTTTCTCCCCAAGTATAAGCATTTGCGTTTTCTTTGAATGCCTTATTGTAGTCTTCTTGAGCTTTATCAATTGCAGCTTTTGCTGTTGTTCCTTTATCACCTTTTTGATCTTCAGCTGATAGATTATTATAGTCTGCTACTTTTTGATTTAATGTATCTTTTGCTGTTTTTACAGCTTCTGGACTAGTTTTAGCAGCTACTAAATATTTGCTTCCATCTTCATTTGTAATGTAGAATTCTGCTCCAGCAAGTCTTTCTTGTTGGTCACCTGGTTTATTATTTGTCTTTACAAATTTCTTACCACCATTTACAACCTTTGGTTCTGTTGGGTTAAGTGGTTTTGGATTGTCAGATCTGTGGTTTACTACTATTATAGTTCCATCTGCGCCTTTTTTGAATTCAGATTCTGAGCCTGATGTTGTTGCAATTTCTACAGCCTTATATTGTTTATCCTTTTTAAGACCCTTCCATGTGTAAGTCTTACCATAAACAGGTGGGTTTTTTGGATTTCCAGGAATACCATCTCGACTAGTAGAACCTATTGTTACTGTTCCTTCAAAGGTATAGCCTTCAACTTTATCAAGGTCACTTTCTTTTACATCTTCTCCTGTATTTGCATCTACAAGTTTAAATGTTGCAGTTTCACCTTCTGCCCATTCTCCATCATCCCATGATTTATTGATTGTCAATTCACCATTTTCATTTGGTTTTGTTGGGTATGGTGTTGTTCCAAAGCCTGGTTTGTTACCATAGTGGAACATAATGTCGTTGGCTTCTGGTATATCTACTACTGATTTAGAGTTTACAGTTGCAGTATATGTTAAGGTTACTTCTACAGCTTCTTCTTTTTCATTGACTTTTTTAATGCCTGCTTCTGTAAGACTAGCTACGAAGCCCTCATCTGTTTCTTCTAATGTATAATCTGTATTTTTTTCTAAATTATCTTGTCCAACTTTGATTAAAAGCGAACCTTTTTTGAAAGTTAGACCACTTGTCATCTTATCATCCCATTTAGCTGTTTTTAATTTTGATTTAGCAGGGATTTTTGTTTTAACTTCATAAGGTACTTCTTTGCCAATTTCTGCTGTTACTGTAGCTTTTTTCTTTTGGTAGTTTTCATAAACTGCACCAGCTTTTGAGCCTGCTTCACCGTCTTCATCAACTTTTAAATCATTTTCTTTTGCAAAGTTTTTGTCGATTTCTGGCTTATTTTCTGTATTTTTTGGATAAACGTGAGCGTCAGCTACGATTCCATCTTCATTTACTAAAGGAAGAGTTAGAAGTGTAGGTACAGCTTTTGAGCCTGTAAGTACGCTTTGACCATCTTCGCCCTTGTATGTTGATTTTGTAAGGTCTTCTACTATTCTATATTTACCTTCAAAACCTGTTGTTGTAAATTTAAGACCATCTTCTGTTGTTAAACCTTCTTGTCCATTAACATCTTCCCATTGATCATTATTGTTTACATCAACTTGATCTTCTTGAATATTAGCTTTTAATTTTTGAAGTTTGAAGTAAACTCCAGGAATTTCTTTTGCTTCTGCATCAAAGAAAGTTCCAATATCTGGAATTTTATTACCATCATATCCTTTTTTGTTTACATCATGATTTTTTAATGCAGTTTCTGTCAAAAGAATTTTATGCACTGTTACTGTATTTGTTGTTGTTGCATTACTAGGTGCTGCATTAGCTTTTGCGAATGGTTGTACTACTATTCCAAGTACCATAGCAAGAGCTGTTAAAAATGACAAAATTTTGTGTTTCATATTTTTCTCCTTTTACCCTTTTTGTCAATTTGCCTTGATAAATTTTTGGCTTTTGCCTTATCAATTTTTATAAGTTTAAAACTTATAGTTAGAAACATTCCTACTTTTATAATTAACTCAAAGGACCCTTTGAGGGTCTTTTGAGTAATTAACTTAATTTCTCTTTTTTCTTAGAGTAGCTTAGAACAGCTAGTATCATTAGAGCCAATCCAATGATTGTAAATCCTATCCAAACTCCTGGTCCACCAGTTGATGGATAGACTGCCTTCTTATTTTCTATTTGCTCTCTATTTTCATCAGAGTTTTCTAATTCTTTATCCTCTAGCCTACCTTCTAGGTCTTCTTTATAGATTTTTCCATTTTGGACTTTGAACTTATAGGCTATAGGTTTAAGATTTGCATAACCTCTTGGAGCTTTAACTTCTTTTACTTGATAGTCCCCATCTGGGATTGATTTAAATTCAAATCTACCTTTATCGTCTGAAGTTACTGTCCAAGCTTTATCATTCATGTTAGTTGGATCTACTTCTTTGCCTTCTTTTGTTATAGTTAGGTAAGTTTCTCCAATTTTCTTTTGAAGTACAAATTCTGCACCTTGAAGTTTAGTTTCTTTATTTGTAGAATCTACCTTCTCAAAGTAGATATCAGGATTTTTCTTATTTTCTAAGACAAGTGTCATATCATATTGGTTTCTTAATAGATACTTGTCATTTGCAAAGCCTGGATTGTGCTTATCTTGACCTTGGCTAATTGAACTGTCATATGCCACGTACTTATCTATGCTTTCTGTGGTTTTAAATCCACTAGCTTCCAAGACTCCATAAGCAAGTCCTGCCCCAACTTTACCATCTTTATTGTATGGCATATCTACTATTACTAGGTAGGTTCTTTGAGGATTTGTACTTGACTCTTCCGATGAAGATCCTTCAGGAGTATCTTCATTGCCTTTGTTTTCTTCTATAACTAGGTTTATTGTATTTTTATCATAGGCTAGTTTGAAGTTGGCATTTTTGTCTATAACTGTAGGAGCATCAAGCGTTGAAGTATTATTGACAGGAATTACCCTTACTTGGGTGTTAGAGTCATTTAGTTTTACTCTGCTGTCTGCTCTTATTCTTATGTCTTTTTCTGTGCCATTTAGTTTTACAAGGTTGTATTGCCTAAAGACTTTTTTGTCTTTGTTGATACCAACTATTTTGCTATCAAGATTAGCTGATGATTGACCTTGTAAGTTTGTAACTGTTGCATCTTTTATTTCTAGACTATCATCAAAGGAGTTGGTCCATAGGATTTTACCATCACGAGTTACTTCAATCTCCCAAGTTTTGTCTGTTTTATTGTAGCCGTCTGGAGCTTTCATCTCTTTTAAGGTGTACTTGCCGTAGGCTAGGTCTTCAAATGTAACTTGACCCTTGCTATCACTTTTTAGTGTTTGGTCATTATAGCCTTCTACGTCTTTTCCTTCTAATAGGAATTGTGCTCCTTCAAGTGGATTTCCATCTTGATCTAGCTTTTTAAGTTTAAGGTCTGCTCTCTTGTAGTTTGCAATAATTTGCTTATTGTCTAAGATATCTATGAAGTGACCATCTTTGTCCACCTTGAATGATGATACTCTTTTTTCTGGAAGTTTGTATCCATGTGGAGCCTTAGTCTCCCATACTTCATAGCTACCTTCAGCTAGACCTTTCCATGAGAATTTACCATAGACATCTGATTTTCTTTCTGATCCCTCAACTTTTACGCCATCTTTTCTTAGTTCAAACTCAGCCCCTTCAAGTACTCCTAGTACATCTAGGTCTGGCCTATGGCTAGTTTCACCAGTCGGATTATCTGTATTAGCATTTGAGATGACCCCACCATCAATCTTGGTGTATTCTATTACGTTTTTGTAGTTTACGAAGTTAAACTCAAGCTTACCTTCTCCACTTGCTCCTGGCACATAGAATTTAGACCATGAATGAGTCTCCCCAGTATAGTCAGTGTAATGTGTCCATCTAGGACATGATGTTGTCTTTCTACCATATGCATCAAGGCAATAGTATTCTCTATGGCTATAGTTTACGCTTGATAGCAATGATGTAGCCTTAGATGAATCACTTAGCTTACCCTTTATTTCTAATACATAGGTTGAATCTTCATCACCTCTAGCATTGAAGTATTCTTCTGGGAAAGTTAACAGTTTAGTTTCATTTGGATTGTAACCAAGAAGTCGGTTCCATTGGTCATAAACAGGTACATAGTGCGTAGTGAATCCATCACCTATAAATCTTAGGTCGCTTCTTGTAAAGTCTACTGCATTAGATTGTGGTAGGTATCCATTTCGCCAGTTTTGAGCAAAGCCCCTGCCAGTTTTCTTATAAATCCTAACAGATAGACTATTTGCATCTATAGGTTGGTTAGTAGTAAATGTTAAATTCTTGTTATAAAGAGATTTGTTCCATAAGTTGTAATAGACAACAGCTGTAAAGGTCTTTTCCTTTGGATCTACTCTTAGATTGTACATCCATGCATCAGTTGTTGGATTCGCATAGCTTCTAGTCCCTTGACCATCAAGCATTACACTATAATCTACCCTTATATTGTCAGTAAAGATTTGATCTGCTTTTGCATATCTTGGTTTTCCAATTGTTACTCTTATTGGAAAATCTTGTGTGTGATCTATCTTTATCCTATCTGGATATAGTTGAATAAACATCTGCATATCTTCTGGTTTATAGTTTTCGACAAAGTTTGTAAAGGTATAGGTTATAGATTTTCTATCATCATTGATTTTTGCCTTGGCAATTTTTCCTGATGGACTCATCATATCTAGGAAGGATGAATCTGTCTTTCCTACTCCATCGTTGTCTTTAACTATTCCATCTAGGTCAACATTATCTGAGAAATTGACGGTAAAGGTATCTCCAGGTTTTACCATTTCACCTTCTCTTAATTTGAATCTAAACTGAGCGAAGATTGCCTCTCCTTCATTAGGATATACAACTTGTTCGCTTTCGCTCTTGCCACCTACTGACTTGACAGAAGCTTGCTTTCCATCAAAGATTAACCTATCAGATACATCTTCAGGATTTGTTGGATTGTCTGGGACAGTCCAACTTTGATCTCCTATGAGTACTGGTTTTTTCTGTTTATCAAGCATATAACCATCTAGGGTTGATGTTTCCATTAACCAATAGAAGCCATTAGGTAGGTCTGTAAATTCTGCCTTACCTTCAGAGTTTGTTGTTTGTACAAATGAAGTACCATCTATGGATGTTAGGGTGAATTTTACTCCTTGAAGTTTTTTACCTTCTTCATTGGTTTTGTTTATGCTAAACTTACCCTTTCCTGGTTTGTAGTTTACTATCTTAGTCAGACGAGTTTTATTTTCATCACTTATTTTTTGATAACCATGTTGGGTTAATATTTCTATATCATCGTCTATTACTCTAAATTCTTTTACTGAACCTTGTGGTTTCATATAGCCATCTGGAACTTTTGTTTCCATTATTCTATAATAACCATCTTTTAGATTTTCAAGCTTAAATTTACCATCTATATTGGATTTTAACTTATAATCATCAAGTCTATTGTAACTTGTTTCATATACTTTTTCTCCATTCTTTATGATATATCTTTTGCCTGTTTCTTTTTCTGTCATTATCAAGTCTAGATTTCTTGTAACTGGATAATAATCCTTAGCTGAATCATCTTGTCTTTCCAAGACAAATTCTACATTTGCTAATGGCTTATCTGTTTGTTTATCAACTTTAGTAAACTCTATGCCTATTTTTTTGTTTACAATCTTTAATGGTCCATTTACCTCTACACCTCTTAAAGGAGTAAGAGGTGGAAGTGTTGAAATAACGTCCCCTGTTTCATCGATTGGTCTATTTTGCTTATCAACTAAGATTGAGCCGTCTTCATTTAGCACTGCCACAAGCATTGCTGTAAAGGAGCCATTTTCTCTTGTAAATTTTATCTTATATTTTTTCAAAGTTTTTTGATATCCATCTGGTGCCATAAGTTCTTCTAGGATATATGTTCCTTCGGATATATCATCTACTTCAAACTTATAAATGTTAAGATTTGGATCTTCAGCCAAGTTTACTTCTTTTGTATAAGTTTTAGCATTTTTGTTTGTATTATCATCAGCGGGCGATAATTTTAATTTTAAATATCCCGTTTTAATATTATCATAATTATTTGGTCTTGGTCTACCATTTAGTGATATTTTTGAAAAAACAAAATAATCTTTTTCAAAGTTTCTTATCCAAAAATCACTGGCCTTATCTTTTCTGAGGCTAGGTTTTCCTATTTTAGGGATATTTGCCAAAATATAATCAAAATCAGCAAAGTTTTCAACTCTTTCATACTCTCCATTATCATTTAACTTAAGTTCATAGAAGGTTTTTTGTAAGTGGTTATTTCCATCTTCCTTAATTTGGATAACAATATATCTATCCATTTTTTTGTATCCAGTTGGTGGACTTGTTTCTGCTAGGGTGTAGACACCCTTTGATAGGTCTGTTATTTCAAAAGCACCATCCGATGATACCACTTCATATGGGGCAGCTATTGCCTGACCAGATTTGGCCTTATCTAGGTCATCTGGGTCATTGGAGTTTTTATAAAGGGTAAACTTTGTTTCTGATTTGATTGGGTTTTCCGCTTTATCACTAACCTTTTTCCATTTAAGATCTGTTGTATTCTTATGGTTTATAAGTTTATTTCCATAAGGGCTAAGACTTAAGTTGTCAGATTTATCGAAGTTATTTTGTTTGTATTTTTCATCATAGGCTTGATCATATTTTTCATAATATGATTTCTCTCTTGTCTTATCATATATAACTTCAAGACCATTTTTGCCTTTTTTAACTTCTATTATCCACCTATATTGGCTACTATTGCTTGAATAACCTTCTGGAATTATTATCTCTTCTAATTCATAGATACCTTCTGTTAGGTCGTAGAAGTTTACAGAACCATCAGTTTGGGAACGAGCTTTCCTATAGTAGGCTGTGGTTGCTCCACTTGTAGAATCAACCCCTGTTCCTTCTTGGTATTTTCCATTATAGACTCCCTTAAACTTTCCATTTTCATCATATAGGTAGCCTATTGTTTTATCTTCTGAAGCTAAATCCCCATCATGGATTTTATCTCTTACTTTCTTTAGGCTAAAGACTGCATCCTTAAGCGGTGTGTCATCTTCTTTCAGCTTAGTGAAGTTAAACTTGGTTTTCTCATAGTTTATGATTTGGTAATCTGACTCATCTTTTTTGTCAGTGACCTCTTTTATGGAAAGGTCATTTTTATTTTCTGAGACTATCTCAAGTTCACCTGTACTTTTATCTTTAACTTTTATAGTAAAAAACCATGGGTTAGGTTTTTGGAACCTGTCTAGGATTCTAGTTTCTTCTAGTTTGTAGCGTCCTGGTCCAAGATTATCGAAGTTAAATCTTGAGTTATCGTAGGAGTAGATAGTTTTTTCATATCCTCCTTCGATTTTTTCACCTTTTTCATCAACTTCACTTAGTTTAAAGTCTGCTGCCCTAACTTCTTCTCCCTTGTTATCCAATTTTTGGAATTTAAGGTCAATATAGGACTTGGCATTTGTTATTGCAGACAAGTTACCATTTTGATCGGTCTTATAAGGGTATGAATCTGCCTTAACTACTTGTTTCCACTTACCTTGTTCATTTTCTGTGAAAGTTATAGTAATATAACCATCATTTTTCTTATAGCCTTCTGCAGGGGCTATCTCTTCTAGGATATAGGTTCCTTCTGGGATATCATTAAATTCAACTCCTAGAATCTTATCAGATATTGCCTCTTCTTTATAGATTGGGTCACCTTTCTTGTGTATTACAGCCTCATTTTCTATAATATCTTCTTCATAGGTGTCCTCTACTGGCTTATTACCGAAAAAGCTTGTTTGGACTGTGCCATCCTTATTTGTTTTTACCTTAATTAGTCTAAATTTTGCACCAGAGATGGTATTATAGTTAAGATCTACTTTTTTAAAGTTTAGTTTAGTTTTATTCTTGTAGTTAGTTACTTGAACATCATGGATTTTCTTATATGGGGCATCTGGTCTTGCAGGGTATGATCTTCCATCATCTGCTACTATCTTGGCATATTTGTTAAATACTGGATCATCTACTCCCAGCCCCTTAATGGTTGTTCCTATGAGTTTTTGCTTTTCTTCATCACTGATAGCCTTATTGAAATCATCAGATTCAGAGAATGTATGGCTAAAACCAAAGTCTATGTTCATGTAGTCGGCATCTCTTGGGCTTTTGTCTTTGTTAACATAAACCTTAAAGTACCACTTCATAGGATTGCCATCTTTATCTTTTGGAATTTTGTAAGAAGCATCTGGAGTTTTTATTTCTTCTAGTTCGTAGATTCCTGGAGTTAGCTCTCTAAAGTAGTTATCTCCCGGCTCACCTGTTGCTTCTGATACAGCGTCAAATTCTTCATTATAGTATTTTGGATATGTGTAATTACCTGTTGGCTTTCCATCTATATACTCAGGTGCCTTTTCTCCATTTATTATCTTACGTGCCTTAAATTGTGAGCCTGTTAGAGTTCCCTTGTTTGAATTTACCTTAGAAACTCTTAGAGGAATCCTAAATCCACTCTCATCATTATTAAAGATTTCTGTAAGATTACCATTTGCTATTTCTATAGTTACTTGATTTGTATTAGGATCGACTTTCTTAAAGTCAACTGGATAAACTGATACAGTTTCAGTTGCCCATTCATTTGCATTTTTTTCATCTCTAGTATAGACAACTCGATATTGCCTACTAGGGTCAAGATTAGCAAAATCAAGGCTTCCTTGATATGGGGCATCTTTAACATCTGCCACATCTGTCCAAGAAAGACCATCACCTACTTGAAGTTTAATACTTCCTGCTTTACCACTTGGCACTGTCTTATCTTCATTGCCATCTGTTTGATTTAAGTAGGTAAAGTTTACTTTAAGATTTATATCTCCTTGTGGGGTAGGAGGATTTACTTTCTCATTTCTTCTTATGATAAGATTATTTGTATCAAGATTTTCAAAATCGCTTGAATTCTTTTTGTCTGGTATCCATTTGAGAATATCATGAATCAAGTAATCTTGGTTAACTGAAGCATCATCATCTAATCTTAGCTTATAATTTATTACATACTCTTCACCTTCATTTGCTGTATTATTAGGGCTTGGTATATCAAATCTATAGATTCCATCTGCTGTGTTGGCTGATACCTTGCTTAATGGTTCTTCTTGTCCATTAGATTCTTTGTTAAAGCTATTAGATATCAAACTAACATGAGGATCTGGTCTAATTTGTAATTGTCCATTTTTAAGAAGTGATTCTTCTATGCTTGTGCTAGGACCTTTTTTTACAAAGTTGTCTTCTACTAACAAGCTATCAAAGAAGTCTTTTTGTACATATGGGGCAATATTTTTTACCCATTGATTACCTATCCAATAGTTAGTTGCCTTGAAGTCAAAGTAATCTATACCACTTATAGCCTTATCTGCCATATAATCCCTATATCCAGTATATGCTCCTGTATTGTCAGGATTTGTTAGGGTATCAACATGGCTTACCCAGCTTTCATAGCCTTTAAATGCTGATGTTATCTCAGATTGCCTATACTTATTGTATCCACCTTCCGAGAATCTATTAGAAATATTTCCATTATGGCTTGGAAGATTTATTACAAATTTTTCATCATAGCTAGCATCATTTGACATAATACTATTAACCCAAGAATTAAAGTCTTTTTTCCTAGTTACCATTAGCATATATGATGAATCATCGGTTATTGTATTTCTTTGGCTTACCCCAAAGGCTGTTAGGTAATCTCTTATCTTGGTATCTTCTGTTACAATATTGTTCGCTCTTATTAGCTTCATCGGATAATCTTCTTTTCCTAGATAATCATAGTCTGCAAGATTTACCTTATCAAGAAGCATCTTGTTTTGATTAGAGACACCTGAATATTGGATAAAAGATATATCTACTTGTGAGCCATACTTTTGTGCTGTATCTCTTAAGTCTGTTATAAACTTATTTATATTACCATCCAAACTTGTAGGACTAGATATAAAACCTGAATTTGAAGGGTCCTTGTCCCTATCAACCAACATTACTACATGGATTTTCTTTGGCCTTGTTTTATCTTCTATAGTTGTTCTAATCTTAGGTATTATAGTAAGTTTAATATCTCTTGTTCCCTCATCAGTATTTACAGCACTAGCATCTACATCGATATTTGCATTTTTTGTATCTACAGAATAAAATTTAGAGTCTAAATTAGCTGAACTTACTGCACTTAGGCTTTCGATATTTGAAAGATCTAGACCTGTATTTTCTAGTCTAGGACTATTTAATACCATTCTTGAAAGTTCAGGTGTTAGATTTATTTTTTGTCTTGATTTTAGAACTGTACCATCATCTCTTACTAGGATATACCAAGGGTTAGGATCTCTTTCATAACCAGCTGGTCCTCTATACTCTTCTAGAACATATTTTCCAGGTTTTAATTGGTCGAAAATTATTATACCTTGATTTTTTGGAAGCTCTTTAGGATCTTTTCCTATTTGCTCGTTTGGATTGTCTGGATTTGGCTTTGTTATAGCTTCTCCCGGACTTACCTTTTGTATATATTCTTCAGCAAAACCTTGGGCGTTTTTCTTTATCTCGAAATCATCAGTTGCAGTGTAGAGTCTGAAGTATGCTCTTCTCAAACCAACCTTGCCCTTGTATGGAGCAATTGCATCTCCTGTTTTCTTTATATACAATTCTCCGAGTTTAGCTTCTTTTTTATAATCTATAACTCCTTCAAAGATTGCATGTTCACCATATTTGGTATTGTTGTTAGGATCTCTTACTATAACTTTCATTTGACCTTCATCGGCTATGGCTTCTGCTTCAACCTTTAGTAGGATATCATTAGCTTTTTTATAACCTTTAGGAGGATTATTTTCCCTAAGTACGTAGTAGCCACCGAATTCTAGGTCATGAATTTCAAATTGATAGTCATATTTTTCTTCTTTAAATACCCTATCTTCTGAATTTGTCTTAAAGATATTTTGTATTATAGGCTTTTCATTTATTTTATCACCTATGATTGTTCCATAATAATCAGACTTGTATAGGTCAAAGCTTACAGGCTGACCAATTTCATCTACAAGTTTTTCATTTGCCAAGATAGGATTATAAACACCATCACTTGATGCCAAATACTTAGCAAAGTTTATATCAATTTTTCTGATATCATTTCCTATTTGATAAGCCTTTGTACTTCCACTATTCTCATCGGACCTTATAATATCATCTAAGCTTACTTCTTCTAGTTCTTCTACATCCTTATCAAGGTCTTTTTCTGTTGGGATTTTGTAGAGTTTGCTTTCAAGATTTCCTTTACTATTTTCTTTTACTACAAGTTTCCAACCGAAGAAATCTACTTTTGAATATCCCTTTGGTGCTTGAAGTTCTTCTAGTAGGTATTCGCCTTCTGAAAGATTGTCAAATACGAAATATCCACCATTTTTAGCTTGTTGACCATCTATCAAAGCAGCTGGCGGGTTAGTTTTTTCTGTATTATCAGAATAAACTTCCTTGAGGTAGAACTCATTATCTATTGTTCTTAGAGAATAGAGCCTAAATTTAGCATTGGATAGGCCTAGATGTTCATGACTTGGGTCAGCTAGGACATCCTCTCTAACTTTCCTAAATTTTATACTTGTTTTCTTAGTTTCATTTATTATTTCGTTTTGATTTGTCTTGACATTGTATATGTTTTTGTCTACAAAGCTTACTTCTACCTTTTTCTTACCTGCTGAATCTGTTGTCTCTTTAGCTTCTAAGATTAGCTTAGGGGCTTTTTCATAGCCTTTTGGAACGGATGTTTCTTCTAATATATAGAAGCCCTTTGGCATTTGCTCGAATTTGAAATCACCATAAGAACCTGTTGATTTTTGTTGGTAGAGTAGACTTCCATCAGTTTTAGTATCAAAGTCTGTTTGGTTTGCCTGTGCCTCGCTTAGATTTGTAGCTTTAAGTTTTGTAAGAGTAAATTCTGCTCCATCAAGCTTGGTATGCTTGTTTTTCTTGGTGAATTCTACCTTACCGAGGTTATCTTGGATATTGGTTACCTTTATTTTAAGCTTATCATTGTCAAGTTCTACAAGCTTTCTACCATCGGCAGATGTTGGTACCTCGCTTAGCTTTACTTCTGTCTTATAGCCATCATTTACATGAATACTAGGTAGGTTTTTGTAAAGGTATGGTCCATCGTCTGGGTTAATTTCTTTTCTTTCTACTACTATCCTAAAAGGCTTAATGGCTTCATAACCTTCTGGTGCAAGCTCTGATACCCTGTAGGCGCCTGGTTTTAGGTAAATTTTACCAGAGTCTTGATCATTTGTTTTGTATTTTTCTACCTCACCTGTATATATATTGGTAAAGATGAAAGTTGCTCCAGAAAGTCTGGTCTTGCCGTCTTCTTTGAACTTATCAATTTCTATTGGTTCTACTACATGAGCTGATATTAGCTCTTGGTATTTACCAGGATCAGTATGGGAATAAAATATTAGTTTAACTGATTTTGCCTTATCCTCTGACCAGTCACTATTGTTACCATATGATGCCTCAACTAGCTTTATAATATCATCAGCATATTCGATTTGAAGATCACTAACTGGAGGATAGTTTCCTATCCTTGTTTCATTGTCCTTTAGCATCCTAAATCTATTACCATGCTCATCATATGTCATACGGCTTTGATCAGAGCCTTCAAATTGCTTTTCTTTTTTCGAAGTTCCAGATATATTTGGACCACCTAGGGTGTAATCGACCTTCCAAGAATCCGAATTGTAAGTTGATGAATTAGAGAAGTAATCTCTTCTTATATCAACCCCATCTGTATAGTGATGGATTACCCTTTGAAGCATAGAGCTTTCCACTTGCCTATGCATGATTTCACCTGTTTTTGATGTGTAGTTTTTCTTAACTTGTTCACTATAGAAGAAGATTCTTTTCATTAAGTCTTCCATAGCTTGACCTTGGCTTTTAGAACCGTCCCTATTATATTGTCCATATTCTTGTAATTTCGGAACAAGTCTGTAACCAGATGTATTGGAATTACCTTTGACATTTTCATTAAGTCTTGATATTAGGAAGTCTCCTGATGGATTTTCATTTTTATCAAGGAAGATCCCCTTCTTGCCCTTGATGGTTGGATCATCTGTACCACTATTAAAACATAGACCCATGTCAAAGTTTCTATTAATCCTCATTATAGTATAAGGATATTCCATATAGGCTATAAAGCCATTCATAAGCTCATCTTGGCTTATCTTTTCAGTATATAGGTCTATATATCCGCCTCTGTCAAGAACTGATGAAGGATCAAAGATGTCATTTTTCTTTTCTTTGATAGTTGTCCTCATGTTGTAGGTATCATTTCTTGAGCCTGTTTGGTTTTCGTAAGTATAGGAAACAATAGTACCTGGGTAATATCTTCCATTATCAAGAAGAACATCCCTTACCCTAGTAGTTCTTCTATATCCTCCATCTACAAGTGGTACGAAGTATACTTTTGTCTTGCTTAAATCTTGTTTATCTCCTATTCCATTTAAGAGAAAATCAGGTGTTTCAAGGCCTAAATCTTCATCTTCTCCTAGTCTAATAAGGTCTTGAGCACTCCAGTCAACTCTATTGTCAGTAACTCTATTTGCTACTATGGTTCTTGTTGAGTCATAGAAGAAATTTTCATTGGTGAATTTATCTTGATAAGCATTGTTTGCAACTATGTTTGTTTCTATAAGGTTAAATGGTACATTAGCATATGTTTGGGCTTGTTCAAGTCCCTCTATCCACTTAAAGATTGTTGGGATTTTCCTAAACTCTTCAAGTTTTTTATCAACCATAGCCTTAATATAGTTGGTGTCTGGGTTTAGCCTAAGTCCCATAGAATAGGCTTGGTGGATTTGATTAGAATCTATAGGAGCTATAACTCTTATGTATAGTTTATCTCCTAACTCAGACTTATTTATGGAAGTATTATCCATAAGAAGTTCTGCTTCTTTATCTGATGTTGTATAGCCACTATTGTAGTCATTTATAGGGCTGGTAGATAATTTGTATTTGAAATTTCTAAGTCCTTGTGCAGCTGAGGAGAATAGGCTTATGTTAAGCTTACTAAAGTCGAGATTTTCTCCTTTTGTGCCTGCTAAAGGACTAGTGTCTACTTCTATATCCCATAAGACATTTAAGTCGTTTTGGTCGATAAACATAGATGAACTTCTATTTCCATTTGAGTCTATGATGCTTTGCTTGGATGTCCAAGAAAGTTTGTATGGGTAGACTGTTTCATCGCCTGTTTGCTCATTTATAATATAACTTGTATTTCCTATTACTGGAGATGAGTCGGTTAAATTAACCGTCTTTGTAAGTAGGTCTTGCTCTGGGTTATTTTTTGGAGCAAGGGAGATATTTACATCTATGCTATCACTATTTCCAATATTATCTGTATCAAAGGCTAGGCTTTGATTTATATCTAGATTTATATTAGATTTTATAGACCTAACAAAGGTGTATCTAATATAGTGATTGTCTCCATCTTCTACATAAGATGGAGTAGCTACTACCTTGCCAGAATTATCTTTTAATTGCTTTAGCGAATATGTGCCATCTGCTTTTAGATAAGGACCTATTTTTAGGTCAAAATACCAACCAGTAGGTATAGGCCAAGTAGATGTTGCCATAACTTGTAGGCTAGTATTTACTTGAAACTCCTTATCAGAAAAACTATTAGATACCCTTAAATTATTTGGTCTAAAGTTTTCTTCCTGATCTTTTTTTACTAAGTCCTTTATTGCCTTATCATTGGCAGACATGAGTTTTTCTTCTTCATCTGGTGTAAGGATATATTTTTCTCCAAGCTCATGGAGAAGGTCTTGAATTTCTTTGATACCGTTTTTAGGATTAGCTAGAGCGTCTTTTAATTCTTTATCTGCCTTGTCAAAGTTTGAAGGCTCTTCTTGTTTCTTTTCTTCCGATTTTTCTTCTTGGTCTTTGTTTTCTTTTTCAGTATTAGCTTCTTGTTCAGCCTTTTTATCTTCTTCAGTCTTCTCTTCTGTTTTTTCTTCAGACTTTTTATCTTCTTCTGTTTTTTCCTTTTCAGTATTTTCTTCAGCTTTCTTATCTTCTTCTGTCTTTTTTTCTTCAGTCTTTTTTTCTTCCTCTGCTTTGGACTTTTCTTCCTTATATTGCTTAAGAAGGCTAAAGTCACTTTCTAGGGAGTCTGTATCATATTTTTTTACCTTATCATCTGTTAAAACTGCAAGTAGGTCTCCCTTATTTTTAATCTTTAGATTTCCCTCACTATCCTCTTCATATAAGTTAAAGTTAGGATCAGGTGATATGTATTTATAGAAATCTAAATTGAAAAATAGCTTATCTTTTTCTTCTGCAAATCTTGTATATCCTTTGTTTTCAAAATCAAAGTTATCTAAAACTTTTAAGTCTATATAGGAATAGTTTTTGCCATATTTCTTATCAGGCTCTCTACCTTCTTTTATATCAAGGTAGGTTTTTTCATCAACTATCCTAAACCCCTCATCTTCTTCTATTATTGATATATCTAGGTCAAGGCCTTGGTCATTGAGGTCCTTTTTTACCCTATCATATTCTTTGCTTGCTTCTTCAATAGTAGAAAAATGCCCTTTTTCATACAGGCTTATATCATCCCTATTTACAAGTCTGAAAGTACGGGTTTTATCTGATATACCAACCGCTATTGAAAATTTATTCTCATCTTCTTCTCTTTTAGCAAGATCGTTTAATTTATGGGAAATTGTAATAGAAAGATTGGTATCAGAATCTGTCTTTAAATCTTCTATTGTTTTTATGGTATTTGGGTCTAGCTCCTCAGCCTTTGATGGAAAGGCTGGAATCATAACTTGAAGAACCATAAATAGTGCCATCAAAAACGACATTACTTTTCTCAGTGCTTTTTTCATATGCTCTCCTATTCCTATGTGGATATACAAGCTTGCTTTAGCTATCTTTGCACTATCTAAACTAAACCTAAATTTTACTGACCAAGTCGGTTCAACTTTTTAATAAGTTCGAAGCTTATATGGGCTTTAAGTTAGTTTATTGTTTTTCAGCATTTTAATTCATTTTACTTAAGCTTATGTAGTTTTTTTATAAAACTAACATATTTTAAAAAAACCGATAAAATTCACAAATATTTTATTAATATTTAAAAGTTTATTTAATTATATACCTAAAAATATTTTAAGTCAACAAAATTCTCACATATTTAAGTTCCCAAAATTGTTTAAAATTTTTTGGCGATATCCTTTTCATATGTCTTAGTTTACAGCAATTTTCAATTAATTATTATTGTAGCTGTCCATACAATAATATTATATATTTAACAATGATAGGTTTTCTGCTTTAAAGACTTTTTTAGAAAGTAGGCTATTATCATATAGAAATACATTTTTCAAAATATTTAGCAATAAAAAAGTAGATGAAGTTTCCAAATATCATCTACTTTTCTATAATCTAAGCATTCATTCTAGAGTAATTTCTCATAATTATTATTTATAATTTTATATTCTAATTATTATTATTTTTGTATTCTTCGTTTCTTAATTGCATTTGTTTCTTATACCACAAGAATAGTAGTAAATAAACTGCTATAACTGCTAGAGCTATAAGAATCATTTTTCCACCTTGTCCATTAGCAAGTCCAACAAAGTAAGCTACAAATTTTTCTATAGGTCCTTCAAGTGTTGAGTGTGTTATTAGTGCTGTACTTGGCAATCCTTCTGGGAAGGCATGAACTGATTTAGCTGCTTCTGTTACATATGGTGCAATTAATGTGCCTGACCATAAAAATATTGGCAACATGAACACACCTATGATAATCATTCTAATAATTTTACCTCTTGTAACTACTAAAAGTGATGGTGTAAGTCCCATAGCTATGATTCCACCTAATGGTAGAACTTTATTTCCAGGTAAAATTAAAGCCATAAGTAACATAATAGGAGCAAGAATATTTGCTGCTGCCCACATTTCTGATCTTCCTGCAACGAATGGCCAGTCAAGTCCTATGTTAAGTTTACGTCCACCAAGTTTATTGTTAGTAAAATCTGCTATTCCTTGTGATAGGGGTTCTACTGATTCTATAAACCATTGACCTATAACTGAAAATAGCTCCAAACATGTAGCTGCTGTAAATGCAAGACCAAATGTATCAATTATTGGCATTCCAGCTAGTATACCTATAAATAGTCCTAGATAAATTCCTATTGCAAATTTTGAACCCCAGAAGCCAATCTTTGAGTTAAGTTTTGCAGCATCAAAGTCGTATTTATCTAAAAATGGAAATAATTTATCAATTATTTTATCAAATACCATAACAATAGGATTCATCATGTAGTTCATGTGGGTTGTTGTCATTGGATTGTCTTCTGGAGCATCTAATAAGTCATTAAATGTTGGTTTCATAAGATCTGAATTTATAATCTTTAGTACACCTATAAATATTACTAAGATTGTAGCAACTATTAAATTTGCTCCCATATATATTGCGAATAGACCTGTAATAGCTAAGTGCCAAATATCAAATATATCTACATCTAATGTATTTGTCTTTTTTAAAAATAGCATTACTAAGTTTACAATAATCATTACCAATAAAAAGTATAGGGTATATGGTGAACCCCACGTAATTGTAGCAAGTGGTGCCCAACCTACATCTGTAATACTTAACTCTACTCCTGTTCTTTCAACAAATTGTTGTAGAGCTTGTGAGAAATTAGTAGTCAATATTCCCATTATTGCTCCAATAGCTGTAATCGCTATCGCAAGTTTAATACCACCTTCTAAAGCCCTCGAAAATTTTACTCCTACCAATACAGATATTAATGTTAATACTATCATCATTAATACTGCCGGAGTCATAAAGTCCATAAAATTACCAAACAAGACATTGGCAAAATCAATTATAGCTTTCATCTTTTTCTCCTTAAATCATTTTTGAATTGTGATTTTATTTTAAATTGTTTTCTTTGATTATTTTTTCAACTTGATCATAAACTGGTTTAGCCATAGCTGGCATTCTATAAAGAATAGGACCGGCATCAACTGTAGGAGTTTTTACATCAAAACCTAAATCTGTTTTTGAAATTCTTGCAAAAATATCATATTTGCTTAGCATATCCTCAGTGATATCCTTTACCATTACTGCATCACATTTTAAAGCATAACCTCTATTTTTCATTTCTGTTTCCATTGCGTTTTTAATTTGATGGCTAGAGTTAACTCCAGCTCCACAAGCTGCTAACATTTTAATCATAATTTTTCCTCCTAAAATTTTTCCTTAATAAAATTATAAATATAATCAACGTCGTTCGATTCAAACATTTTCCCAATATCTTCAGTTTTTGTAACAAAATCCATTATCTGAGATAATATGTTAGTTTGTTCTCCACCACTTTTATTCAAAATCATAAAGGCAAAGTCGACCAAAATCTCTTTATCTGGCTCAATCATATTATTAAATTTAAGACTATTTTTCAATTTAATAGGTATGATTTTTGTTACATTTACTGTAGATGGCTCTGTATGTGGAATGGCAATGTTTGAAAGATTAGGATTAACAACAGACATATCCATACCTGTTGGATAATTCTTCTCTCTTTCTAAAATCATTTCGTAAAAGTTTTCTTTTACAAATGATTTTTCTAGAAGCTTTTGATAAATATAATAAAACAAATCTTCCTTATTTTTTGCATCAGATACATATATACAATCTTTATCAAATAGTTCAGTCATTTTAATACCTAGTCGTGATAATAACCTTTCTTCCATTTTTCGATATATTCATCAAAAAACTCATCATTGTTTACTTGGTTTTCTTTATCTTTATCATATTTATCTTCAAGAGCCATTAATTTATCTATTAATTTTTTGTTTTCTTCTGTTTCTTTGTATTTTGAATTTATAAATGAATCAACAATTTCTAAAGCTAAATCTTTGCCGACTATCATTCCACCGAAGGCAATTACATTGGCATTTAATTCTTCTCTTGCGTATTGGGCTGTTATACAGTCCCTAACCAAGGCACAACGTGCACCAAATGTTTTATTTACTGCTGTTGATATCCCAACACCTGTTCCACATAAAACTACTCCAAGATCACATTTGCCACTTACTACAAGTTCTGCAACTTTTTTCCCATAAATTGGATAATGTGTTCTTGTATTATCGTAAGTTCCAACATCGACTACCTCATGTCCTAGACTTTTTAAATGGTCTGAAACTTGCATTTTTAAACTTGTGACAATATGGTCACAACCTAAAGCTATTTTCATTATTTCTCCTTGAATTATATAGTTAGTATTATAGCATCTTGTTAAGCATGTCTATCCTAATTTGATGACGTCCACCATCATATCCATGGCTTAAAAAACTCTTTAAACAACTTTTTGCAAGAGCTTCACCTACAACTTCTTGTCCTAGGACTAATATTCTTGCACCATTGTGTCTTTTTGTCATAAGTGCTGATCTTTCATCAGATACTTCGGCAGCTACTATGCCTTTGAATTTAGAGCATGCCATATAAGAGCCGGCACCATAGTTATCGATTACAACTCCTACTGAGCTATCATCTGTTTTTTCTTTTAGTTGACTATTTTCTTCTAAAAGCTTTTCGCATACAACAGATGAACTATCTACGAAGTCAAAACCATCTTTTGATAAATCCTCATATTCATATCCCATTTTTTCAATCTCATTTTTAAGGATATCTTTTAATCTTTTACCATTGGTGTCCGATGATATATATATCTTCATGACGAAACCCTCCTTTTTCTTTTTTGTTTATTTTTGTTTACTAATGTTCTTTATATAAAGAATATACCATTCTCAAACAAATGTCAACACCAAATTTGAAAAAGTTTTCAATTATTTATGAAATTTATATAAACTAAGTTATTATAATCTGATTAAATAGGGCTTTTTGGCTAAAACACCCTAATTAAATAAGGATAAAAAAATCTAGGATAAAAATAAAATTACCGGCAAGCACTGACTATGACAGGAGTTTATAGCTTTTTATAAGAATATTAAAATTTACAGTCTTTTCATTTTCAAAAAAACATTTCCCTAACTTGTATTTTAATGAAAGAGCTAAGATAATTTTAAAAATTATATATTATAAGAGGAGATAAAAATATAATATAATAATTTTTTTGTATTTTAATATATTTTTTTAAAATTTATTATTAAAGAAGCTTAAAGACTTGTTTTGTATCGTTTTCATATGTTTTTTATTTATTTTATTTTCTAATTTAGGCGATATTCTTTCTATATATATTTATAATTTTTGTATCTTTTTAATATTTTTCTCTAATTATTATCTGAGCAAAATTTATAAATTTAACAATCAATTTTTTTATAAAACTTTGACAAAGTAATATAATTATATTATAATAATGGTAATTACCAGGTTAGTATTTACATCTATTTATCTTTTACTTTTATATGTTTTAATATACAAATTTAAAAGATAAAGGCTTAGAGTTTTTGTTTTTTTATTTTTTCATTAGGGAAAATGTTTTAACAAATGCTTTTTTAGTAAATATTAAAATTTATTTAATGAAAGGAGGTTTAATGTTAGCTGATATTGCAGTCACATCCTTGGTATTACTGGCATTTATTAGTATTTTTATATTAATAAGTCAAATAATAAGCCACAAGAATTTAAATAAGAAAAAAAAATATTTTGAAGACTTACACAAGAATTTAAAACCTGGCAAAAAAATCATGTTAACTGATGGTATATATGGAGAAGTTATTTCTTTGAAAGAAGACTATGTTATTGTCAGTATTGCCAAGGATGTAGAAATCAAGGTTAGTCGTTACTCAATTAGTGAAATTTTAAATTAAAGAGGGGGAAGTCTATATGCCAAATATAGTATTGACAAGAATAGACAATAGGCTATTACACGGTCAAGTTGCAACTCAATGGACTAAAGCTATCGGGGCAAATCTAATATTAGTTGCAAATGATGAAGTTGCAGGAAATAAAATGAGACAAAATCTCATGAATATGGCTGCTCCTACTGGAGTTGCTACTAGATACTGGACAATTCAAAAAACCATTGATACCATTCATAAGGCTGCTGATAGACAAAAGATATTTATAATATGTGAAAGTCCATCAGATGTTTTAAAGCTTGTGGAAGGTGGTGTTCCAATTACAAATGTAAATATAGGTAATATGCACATGGCCGAAGGTAAAAGGCAAGTAGCAGGTGTTGTTGCAGTAGATGACACAGATGTAGATGCTTTTAAAAAATTAAAGGAAAAAGGTGTTAATTTAGAGATTAGAAAAGTACCTACAGAATCAGCAGAGGATGTCAACAAACTATTTTCATAAAAAATCTAGGAGAATTTAATGAACTTTAATATAATACAAATAATTTTAATATTCTTAGTTACTTTCGTAGTAGCTATCGACCAATTCTCTTTCCTAGAGTCATTATATCAACCGATTATTACAGGTCCTGTTATAGGAGCAATCTTAGGCGATATGCAAACAGGTCTAGTTGTTGGTGCAACTTACCAATTGATGACTATAGGAAATATGCCTGTAGGTGGAGCTCAACCTCCAAATGCAATTATAGGCGGTATTGTTGCTGTAATTTTTGCAATTACATCAGGGCTTAGTCCAAACGCAGCTGCAGCTGCTGCTATTCCATTTGCCCTTTTAGGACAATATGGTGTTACAATTATATTTACTTTAATGAGTCCTGTTATGTCAAAGGCTGATCAATATGCCAAAGAAGCTAACCCTAAGGGAATAGAAAGGATTAATTACTTATCTATGGCTCTTTTAGGAACTATTTTTGGAATAATAGTAGTATTATTCTTTATAGCTGGTTCATCTTTCGGAGCAAAACTTGCCGAAAAAATTCCAGAAACTCTAATGCATGGACTTGGAGTAGCTGGTGGAATGATGAAGTTTGTTGGTTTTGCAGTTTTATTAAGACTTATGGTGTCAAAAGATCTTTGGGGATTTTTCTTTGTTGGATTTTCCCTTGCAGTTATAGTTATGGCAAATGATTCTTTATCAGGATCAGCTTTATTAATCATTTCACTTATTGGCTTTGCTCTTGCTTTCTGGGATTATCAAATCCACTTAAAACTAAAGAGTGCAAGTGTTAGTGGAGGTTTCGAAGGAGGAGAAGAAGATGGAATATAATGATATGAACTCTTATAAGGACACTAACCCTAGTCCAAAGCTAGATCAAAAAACTTTAAATAAGATGGTTTGGAGATCACTTTTTCTACAAGCATCTTTTAACTATGAAAGAATGCAAGCTGGAGGATGGTTATATTCAATTTTGCCAGGTCTTGAAAAAATACACACTAACAAAGAAGACTTGTCAAAATCTATGACACATAACCTTGAGTTTTTCAATACTCACCCTTTCCTTGTTACATTTGTTATGGGTATTATACTTTCTCTTGAACAAAATAAAGTTGAAATACCAACAATAAGAGCCGTAAGAGTTGCAGCAATGGGACCTTTGGGTGGCATTGGAGATGCTATTTTCTGGTTTACACTTGTGCCGATAGTTGCAGGAATTTCTTCTAATATGGCATTACAGGGTTCTATAGCTGGACCGATTCTATTTTTTACAGTGTTTAATATTTGTCAATTTGCCCTAAGATTCTGGCTAATGAATTGGTCATATAAAATGGGTGAGTCTGCAATTGATATCTTGACTGAAAATGCAAAAGAATTTACAAGAGCTGCATCAATCCTTGGTGTTATAGTTGTTGGAGCACTTGTAAGTGTATATGGGGATACATCAATAGCTCTTGAAGTAGACAATGGTACAACAAATACTCCTGTACTTGTAGATACTATCGTAAATAATAATGAAATATCTCAATATGATGATCTATTATACAAGGATAAGGAGAAAAAAGAGTTAAATGATGGTGCAGTAATAAGAGATTTAGGAAATGGAAAATCAGAAATAGAATTTAACACATATGAAGAACAACCAGTAAAGGTTAAAATCCAAGAAGTGCTAGATGGAATAATTCCTGATCTTGTTCCACTTTCTATTACACTTTTATTATTCTTCTTATTGACTAAGAGAAAATGGACACCTATTAAATGTATCGGATTTTTACTAGTTCTTGGAATTGTTGGTGCATATATAGGAGTATTTTAATGACAAATGCAGTAATAGCAGTAAGTCACGCCTCACTTGCTAGTGGAATTTACTCAGCTATTAAAATGATAGCTGGTGACTTTGATAATGTAAGAATACAAGAATTCAAAGAAAATGATGACTTAAATCTCTTCGATAAAAAACTTAAAGAAAATTACGAATCATTAAAGGAATATGATAATGTTATAGTTTTGGCAGACTTAGCTGGTGGAACCCCTTTTAATAGAGCAGTAATGACTTTAGGTGAATTTGATAATGTGAGAGTTTTGGCAGGTCTAAACTTTGCTCTTTTATTTCAAGCTATAAATAGTGAGGGAAATAATATTGACGAATGTGTTGATGATATATTAAATATAGGAAGAGAATCAATAGTTTCATATAAATCGGAAGAAAACAATATAAATACAGATGATTTTGAAGATGGTATTTAGAAAGCAATACAATAATATAGGATTTTATAAAGTAAGGAAATAACTTTATATTATTTAAGGGGCTGTTGCAAAATTATGAATTTCTATCGTTGCATCATTTCAAGTTACTCCTAGACAATTTGAGAATAGCCTGCCGGCTCATGGAGGCCAAATTGTCGTAGAGGGACTTGAAATGATATTGCAACGATTAATTCATTTTGCAACAGCCCCTTTATTTATTCTTAAAGTCTTGTGTTTTAATTGCAAATTTCCAAGTATTAATACTTTCTACAATATTTTATCTTATATTATTTTCTATATCTCGTATCTTTTCTCTCCATTTAGGAAAGTTGCTTTTAGATTTAGTTCATCATCTAGCAAGATAAAGTCTGCATCATAGCCTACCTTTATCTTTCCACATACATCATCTATATCTACAGATTTAGCTGGCATTAAACTTGCCATTTGAACTGCTTCATAAACATCTACTATATCCCAATCATAAACATTTTTAACAGCTTCTTTAAGTTTTAAGATTGAACCAGCCAAGGAGCCTGATTCTAGTCTTGCTGTACCATTTTCTACCTTAACTGGAAATTCTCCAAGTTTATAATTACCATTTGCCATACCACCTGCCATCATACAATCTGTAATTAGGACAATTCTATCATAGCCTTTTTTATCTATAAGAATTTCAGCTGATGCTGGGTTTACATGATGACCATCACAAATTAGTTCTGAATAAGCATCAGAATTCATGGCTGCTCCCACCATTCCTGGCAATCTATGGTGAAGTCCACTCATACCATTGAAGGTGTGAACAAAGATATTAGCTCCTGCATCAATTGCTTCCATAGCCTCATCATAACTTGCATCAGAATGTCCTAAGGCAACTTTTACTCCCATAGCATTAGCTTTTTTAATGAAGTCTTTTACTCCTTTTCTTTCTGGAGCTAGGGCAATTTTATTTACAAGTCCATTTGACAATTCTTTCCATTTTTTAAGCTTTTCTATATCAGGATCTGACATATATTTTTCATTTTGAGCACCCTTGTATTTTTCTGTAAAAAATGGTCCTTCTAGGAATATTCCACGAACTTTAGCACCTGTTACATCCTTGTATTCATCTCCTACAAGTTTTACTGCATCATTTAGTCTCTCTGTTGTATCTGTAAGAGTTGTTGGTAAAAATGATGTAACTCCACATTCTAAAAGTCCCTCACTTATTACATTTAGCGCTCCTTTTTCAGCATTCATTATATCCTTATTTTTGTAACCATGGATATGAGTATCTACAAGACCTGGAGCAAGGATTCCTTCTAAGTATTCATATTCTTCTGGTTCATTTTTTGAAATTGATTTTACTTTTGCATTTTCAACTTCTATATATAATTCTTCTCCAACACTGTCTTCTAATATTACATAATCTGCTTTATAAAACATCTTCTTCTCCTTGTACTTTCTATATATTATAATACCGACTAAGGTGAATTTATCAAAATGGTATTTGTTTATAAATGTTTGTTTTTTATTACTTTATACTTATTTTTATATGTTATTAAATTTGATTAACTTAGGCTTTATTGCAAAATATTATTTAATTATATTGACTTAATTTTTTTATTATGATAATATATATAAAAATAAATCAGAACATAAAAAAGAAGAGTAACTTATAAAGATGATTTAAGAGAGCTTAGTTGTGGTGAGATAAGTAGATTTTTTGTAAGTGAAGATGGCCTTTTATTGTTGGCTTGCGATATGTAGCTTGCTAGGGGTATGCCCCTTATAGCAGATGGTATTGTTTGATACCTACTAAGTCTATTATCGTGAGATATTAGAAAAATAAGGTGGTAACACGAGTCTTCGTCCTTTGGTTGAAGGCTCTTTTTTGTATATAGAAAGGAATATTATGCCAGTTATATTATCTGAAGAATTAATTAAAAAGGAAATTTTAGAAAAAGAAGACATTTTTACCATTGATAAATCTAGGGCAAAAAGTCAGGACATAAGGCCTTTAAAGATTGCCATAGTAAATCTTATGCCTAATAAGGAAGAGACAGAAATTGACCTTCTTAAGCTTATATCAAATCATGCACTCCAGATAGAGGTTGACTTTATAAGAACTGATTCATATATAAATAAACACTCCAATTATGAAAGATTAAATAAGCTCTATAAGTCATATGAAGATATAAAAAACGAGAAATATGATGGAATGATAATTACAGGCGCTCCCATAGAAAATCTTGACTATTCTGATATAAAATATTGGGATGAGCTAAAAATGATATTTGACTATGCTAGGGAGAATGTCTTTTCTACTATTTTTATCTGTTGGGCATCCCTTGCAGCTCTTAACTATTTCTACCATATAGATAGTTTTTCTTATAAGGAGAAAATATTTGGTGTTTATCCTTTCTTTAAGGAAAGTGAATCTAGGCTTTTGGATGGCTTTGATGACGTCTTTAACATACCTCAATCAAGGTACAAAGGAATTGATCCAAAGGATATAGAGCTTGTAGATGATTTGAAAATTTTAGGTGAAAGTGATGAGGTTGGCCTAAGTCTTGCTGCAAGCTGTGATTATAGGTTTATCTTTAGCCTAGGACACTTCGAATATAATAAATATACTCTTGATAGGGAATATAAGAGAGATTTAAAAAATGGATTAGATGCTAAAAAACCTGTAAATTATTATTTTAAAGATAGCGATAAGATAAATATGAGCTGGAAATCAGCAGCAAGTCTTTTTTTCTCAAATTGGATAAATTATGCAGTATACCAAAATACACCTTATAGGCTAGATTCCATAAAAGAGAAGTCAGTATCAAAGTTTGGTGGCTCATCGCTTTCTGATGCGGGTCAATTTAGGAGAGTTAAGGAAATTATTAATAAAAAAGACGATAGGAATGTAATAGTCGTATCTGCACCTGGAAAGAGAAATCCTTACGATATAAAGGTAACCGACCTTCTTATAAAAGCTAGCGAGTCAAATGAGAAGATAAATAATATAGATAAGGAAATACTAAGACTAAGTAAGGTAAAAAATGAAGAAATTGAGATTAAAAATAAAATCTTAGAAAAGATAAGGGAAAGATTTTATGAAATTGTAGATGACTTAGACCTTAATAAAAATATAAAAAAAGAGATAGATGATTGTATTATAAGTGTGTCAGAGTCTTTAAATAAGGACTTTAACCTATCTCGTGGCGAGTACTTAAATGCTAAAATCCTTGCCCTCTACCTTGATTATGATTTTATAGATAGCAAAGATTTAATATATTTTGACGAAGATAATAAGGTTAATTTTGAAAGGACAACAGAGGCTATAAGAAAAAATATAAGAGCTGGAATGAAGGTGGTTGTTCCGGGATTTTATGGAAATAAAGATGGTCATATAAAAACTTTTGAAAGAGGAGGTTCTGATTATACTGGATCAATTTTGGCATCAGCCTTAGACTCATCTGTCTATGAAAATTGGACTGATGTTTCTGGGATTATGACAGCAGATCCCAACATAGACAAAACTGCCAAAAAGATAGAAAAACTCAAGTATAAGGATCTTGAAAAAATAATAAATTCTGGAGCAAGTGTCTATCAAAAGGATGCCATAGCTCCAGTTATGGATAAGAATATTACTATAAAAATACTAAATACCAACAAGCCTGATGATTCCGGTACTACTATAAAAGATTAAAATCCTAAAAGACAGGACTTAAAACCTGTCTTTTAATTAGTCTATAAAGTTTTACAATTTTAAAATTAACGCTTGGTATATATCTAAGGCCTCAGGTTCAAAGTCTCTTTTGTTATTTAGGATAATTTCGGCATCTTTTATCTCTTCTGCTATTTTTTCATCTATTAGGACAAAGTCATCTGAAAGATTTACTAAGACCATAAATTCCTCATCTTTGAAAAATCTTTTAAAGATATAGGCACTTTCATCAAAATAAATTTTCTCATAAGAACCTAGTCCATAAATTGAATTAATTTTTCTCATCATTATAAGTTCATGAATGTAGTATAAAAATGAATTTAAGTTCTTTAAGTCCTCCTTGTAGGAATTGTTATAATTTACCATAGACCCATAGTAATTTTCAACTTTTGAAAATCCTCCCAAATCTGTCATCTCCCACCTTAAAGGGAGTTTACTAGATAGGCTAGTGGTTTTTTTAATCTTCTTTATAATATCATCTTCACTTAAATCCTTATTTTTAAGAATTTTATATCTAGCTTTTATCTTTTTGTCATTTATCTTAGCTATATCAATATAATATTCACTTCTTGCTTCAATCTCTTCGCCTTGAAAAACGAAAGGTAGGGTTTTAAGAGAAAATAATAGGATATAAAGAGCCTTCATAAAATCATGTGACTCATCTTCATCATCAAGAATTTTATCAATTAGCCTAGGATAATAAAGATTTGTTAAATCTATACCATAGTGGATATATTTTTCCTCTGTATTTTTTTGAAGTTTATCCAAAAGTTCGTAATATTTCCTATAGTTATTTTTTTCTATTATAGAATTTATATTTGATATATAGACTATATCAGAAAGATTTTCATCATCAATTAGGGAAACATCTCTTACTCCTATTATAAATATCAATTTATTTTCTTCGCAAAAAGACTTTATTTCTTTTAAAATACTAGAAGAATTATCTCCAAATCTTTCAAAGAAAAGATCAACATCATTAAGTCTTATGCCCTTTACTCCCTTGTTTTTCCAATAAGATATTATATCTAAAAATTCATCCTTAAAAATATCTATCTTATAAGATTTAATCAGGTCACGAAAGCTAAAATCTAGGATTATTTTCATCCTAATTTCTTTAGCTTTTTTACATAGGTTTTCTATGTCATCTTCTTCTCCCAATTCTTTTTTTAGCTTATAAAAATTATATGAATTTTCATTTTCATAAAAAATATTATGTATTAGGCAATAGGTAAATCCAATCTGACTAATTGTAGATAATTTATTTTGTAATCCTTTTATATCTCCTATTCCGTCATTATCATGGTCAAAAAAAGACTCAACAAAGACTTCATAGTAGCTTGATTTTTTTAAAATATTGTTCATTTTCCCTCGCTTTTAATGAGATATTTACTTATATATTATTACCCTTATTAATAATTTTTCTACATATATCTATATTTTAGTAAATTTTAAAAGATAGGGTCATTATGATTAAATATAAATTAACTATTTTACTCAAATTATAGGTATTTAAATCTTATATTTATAAATATAGACTTTACCTATCTTAACTATAAATATAATAATATATAAAATTAGGCTTTTGCAAAATCTTGCAGAAGCCTTTTTCTTAATTTATATCAGAAACTTTTATTAACTTATCCTCTGGAAGGGTAAGAATCATAACTTTTATACCTTTTTCTTCTATTTTTTCTAAATCTTTTATCTCTTCATCTTTCAAGTAGATTGATTGGGTAATTTCTTTTGTATCTATTCTTCTTCTTTGATTTCCTAAGTTTATTTTATCTATATTTAAACCCTTATCTATAATTTCTAATGCAGATTTGGTATTTTCTACTAAAAGTATAGCTCTTATATCTTCTTCTAAGTGTTTTAATTTATCTATTGCATCAGCTATAGAAAGAAAATATGATTTTATTCCTATAGGTGTTGCCACATTTAGGATTTTTATTTTCTCACTATCTTCTGCTATTTTATCATCTGCTACTATTATTGTATTAGCCTTTACTTCATTTAGCCATTTTTTTGAAACTTGACCATGTAAAAGCCTATCATCTATTCTTGTAAGTACAACTTCTGCCATTTAAATCTCCCATAGATTTTCTTTATATACTCCATCCTTAAACATTTTTTTGAATTCTTCTTGGGCTGGTTTTAAGTCTTCCTTGTAGGTTATTCCTATCCACTTATCATTTGTAGGAATTACTTTAACTTCTGCTATATCATCTTCTAAAAATTCTCCAATCATATTAGGTAGGATATATTCTGCATCTATTAGTCTATCCCTATTTTTTTCTAAATAGTTTTTATAGTATTTTTCACTTATTTCTATGAATTCTGGGAAGGCTGCCCATACATTCATTGAAACTAAAGAGTCTAGGTTTAGGAAATCTTCAGGATGATTTTCCTTAGAAAGCACTTTTCCATCTTTATTTTCTATACCATGGGTTTCTTTAATATCTATTAACATATGGTCTTCATTTTCTAAGCATATTCCCCTATTTACTACCCCATTTTTTGATAGGGTATTTTTTAATTTATAGCCTGCCATAGAAACTTGTAATTTTTTCTTGTTTTTTTCTATAATTTCCGGGTTATTTAGGTAGTCATACATTAGCTTGAAGACTTCCCTACCGTAATAGTCATCTGCATTTATTATTAAAAATGGCTCGTTTATAAATTCTTTGGCATCTATAACAGCTGGGACTGTACCCCAAGGTTTAAGACGATTTTTTGGAACTTCAAATCCTTCTGGAAGTTCTTGTTTTTGGAAGGCATATTCTACATCTATTAATTTTTCTATTCTTTCTCCTATAACTTCTTTAAAGTCCCTTTCTATTTCATCTCTTATGATAAAGACTACCTTATCGAATCCAACTTTTTTTGCATCATAGATTGAATAGTCCATTATTGTATGACCAAAATCATCCATCTTGGCAAGTTGCTTTACTCCTTTTCCATATCTTGAACCAATTCCAGCTGCAAGTATTACTAAACTTGTACTCATTTATGCCTCCTCATATCCATTAGGATTGTTCTTTTGCCATCTCCAAGAATCTTCACACATATCCTCTAAGTCATTTTCACATACCCAGCCTAGGATATCTTCTGCTTTTTTAGCTGAAGCATAACATTTTGCAATGTCTCCTTCACGCCTATCTTCTATTTTATATGGAATTTTCACTCCACTTGCCTTTTCAAAGGCCTCTATCATTTCAAGAACTGAATATCCTTCTCCTGTAGCAAGGTTAAATATTTCCACTCCTGAGAGCTTATCCATAGCCTCTATTGCCTTAACATGACCTTTAGCAAGGTCAACTACATGGATGTAGTCTCTTACTCCTGTGCCGTCTTTAGTATCATAATCATCTCCAAATACGTGAACATAGTCATATTTTCCTATTGCAACTCCTGTTATATAAGGGATGAGGTTATTTGGAATGCCCTTTGGATCTTCTCCTATAAGTCCAGACTTGTGGGCTCCTATTGGATTAAAGTACCTAAGTAGGATTACTTTCCATTCATTGTCAGATACATAAAGATCTGTCATTATTTGTTCCATCATGGACTTAGACCATCCATAAGGGTTAGTACATTCACCTTTTGGAAAATCTTCTGTTATGGGGCAAGTTTTAGGATCTCCATAAACTGTTGCTGATGATGAGAATACTATATTTTTAACATTGACTTCTTTCATAGCTTCTATAAGAGTAAGAGTTCCAGTTATGTTATTTTGATAGTATTCAAGTGGTTTTTTTACACTTTCCCCAACTGCCTTAAGGGCTGCACAGTGAATTACTACATCTATTCTTTCATTTATTAAAACTTCTTTTATTTTCTCTTTATCGAGAACATCAGCTTCATAAAATTTTAAATCTTTTCCTGTAATTTTTTCTACTCTTTTTAAGCTTTCTACTGACGAATTTGAGAGGTTGTCATAGATTACAACTTCAAAATTATTGTCTAAAAGCTCTACTGCTATATGTGAGCCAATAAATCCTGCTCCGCCTGTTATAAGTATTCTTTTCATATACCATCCTTTAGTTTTCTAAAATATTAATTTCTGTTTGTGGGTCAAAGAAATGCATTCTTTCTTGATCTAAGTATAATTTTACCACATCTGCCTTTCTAATAGGATTATCCATATTAAGTTTTGCTAAATACTTATCTTTTTTACTATTTAGGTAAACATATTGCTCGCTTCCAAGCATTTCTGTAAAGGTAACTTCTCCTTCTAACTGACAAGGGGTTACTCTTTTTTGGTCATAAAGATGTTCTGGTCTTATGCCAAGTATTACTCCTTTATCTAAGTAGCCAAGCTCTTCTAATTTTTGACCTTTTACTATATCTATTGGAAGCTTATTAGATTCATTTTTAGCAAAGTATAATCCATCTTCTTTTATTATACTAGTATTTATGAAATTCATCTGAGGAGATCCAATAAATCCTGCTACAAAAAGGTTAATAGGATGTTGATATACTTCTGTTGGACTTGCTACTTGTTGGATTTGTCCTTTATTCATTATGACAATCCTATCTGCCATTGTCATGGCTTCTGTTTGGTCGTGGGTTACATAGATAAAGGTTGTATCTAATTGCTCATGTAGTCTTGAAATTTCTGCTCTAGTTTGTACTCTTAGTTTGGCATCAAGGTTACTTAAAGGCTCATCCATTAGGAATACTTGTGGATCACGAACTATGGCACGTCCTAAGGCCACCCTTTGTCTTTGTCCACCGGAAAGGGCTTGTGGCTTTCTTTCTAGGTATTCTTCAAGTCCTAAAACCTTGGCTACTTGATCAACCTTGGTATCAATTTGGTCTTTGGGATATTTTTTAAGCTTTAGGGCATAGGACATGTTTTCTCTTACAGTCATCTGAGGGTAGAGGGCATAATTTTGAAAAACCATAGCTATATCCCTATCCTTTGGTTCTACATCATTTACAAGCTTATCTCCTATATAAAGCTCACCTTTTGATATATCTTCTAGTCCTGCTACCATTCTTAGAGTTGTAGACTTACCACAACCTGATGGTCCTACAAAAACTATAAATTCTTCGTCTTTTATCTCTAAGTTGAAATCTTTTACAGCTTCTACTCCGCCATCATATATTTTATAAATGTTTTTAAATGTTAATCCTGCCATTTTTCCCCTCTTATGAAAATCTCCTGTTATATAAGTAAAGATCTAGCAATAGTAATCCAAGTGATATTATTTGGATAAATAAATACTTATATCCAGTAGTAGCATGTCCTATAAATTGTAAAATTACAGCTATTATGAAAATTAGACCCAAAATTAAATTGGCCATTTTTTTCTTTTTATAATAATCCATAACTACTCCTTAATCCACTTTATCTCGCCTAATCTAAGACTTAAATCTTTTACATTTCCATCTTTATCATATACTTTTGTTTCTATATCCTTATTAGAGTTGTTTATAATACAATACTCATCAAGGCCTTTGAAAGCTGCAACTTCTGCATATATACTTTCTGCAAAGTATTTTTTAAGTTCATCTTCCTTATGAGATACATACATGATGGCTCTTTTTATAATCCTTGTATTTTGAAAAGAATATGGACATCCTGCCATATAGAAACTTCTTCCCTTGCCATAGTCTCTTGTAGCCATTCTTACACCTTCATTGTAATAGTCTAGAATTCTTGTATCCTTATCTATGGCATATACATTTTCTTTTCCTTCTCCATAGTCTATCTTTCCTATTACATCCTCAAGTATAAAGTGGGAGTCTTCTACTTTTGTGAAATACTTGTTTCTTCCTTGTGAGAATCCACATTCTACATCAAGACCAAGGACATCCCTAAGTTGGAAAAATTTGCCATTTTTTTGATATGCTGATGGGTCTCCAACCCCAATAAATCCTCCACCATTATAAACATAAGAACGTAATTTTTCGATTATTTTACTATCAGAAAAATAATCAGCTCCAGAAAATGCTGTGTAGGCATCTCCAGCATTTATTATCACATCAAATTCATTAAGGTCTTTTTCTTTTAAATCATCAAAGTTTATAAAGGATACATCTACATCCATACCTGATAAGGCTTCCATAAGTCCCATATAGGAGTAAGCAAGTTTAAATCTTTTACCATGGGCTACAATGTGTGAACCCCAACGTCTTATCTCACCCCATGAGTTTAGTATTGCAACTTTGGCACTTACCTTTGGAATCTTTTCTGAAATTTTATTATAGATTAGCCTATATTCATCAGCAATATTTGCTATATAGTCTGTAAAGTCTTTAAATTTGTAGGCAAGGGATAAGTATCCACCATATCCAATCCTATCTAATGGACTTCTTAGAAGTGCTCTTCTTGCCTTTATCCAATTATCTCTTGCCTCAATTGATGGATCATTTCCTTCATAAAAGGTATCTGGGAAAAAGTATGGTAAAAATCTTCCCTCTTTCATTTGTGTGTCTATATCGGATATTAGTCTTAAAGTTATTCCATCTCCAACACTACCTACCACTCCATCAAGACCAATTTCTTTAAAATATTTGCCAAAAGGCTCTATTCCAATCCATGAATCTCCCAAAAACATTACAGCTTTTTTGTTATATTTGTGAACTAAGTCTACTAGTCTTTTTGCCCTCTCAGCTACAAATTTTGATTCAAAATCTATATAGGTTAGAAATTCTTTAGAAGGTTTCCTATACATTGAATTGTAATATCCTTCATCTATAAATACTTCCGGAGATAGTCTATAACCATATTGAGCTTCAAATTTATCTAAGGCATTTGGAGATACTGTATGAAGGTATCCAAACCAGTCTACATATTTTTCCTTAGCCTCTTTGTTAAATACTAGGGTAAAATGATAGAAAAATGTTGTAAACCTAACTATATCAGTTTTAGGATTTTCTATAAGCCACTTTTCTAGAGCTTCTTCTACGTATTTTGATGTTTTCTCCCCTCTTACATCCATTGGTATGTGGTGAGGGACATCTTTCCAATCATTTGTTATATAATTATACATTTGAGTTGGATCCCAAATGCCAAAGGCTAGGAAGGAAACTGAATAGTCGTGAAAGGGTATGGTTTTTATAATGACCTTATCTTTATCTAGGGTCCAATCATTTATATCAACAACTTTCCCTGTTGTCCTATCTCTTACTTCCCAGTATTTTTTATAGTCTGATTTGTAATCGATTTTGATTTGCTCATCATAGTAGTCTTCAAGTAGATCTATTTCAAGACTTTCAGATGTAGCAGTTTTGAATTCACTTGAAAGATAAAGTCTAATAGCCTCATCTAAGTTTTTTTCAGCAAAGTCATTTATATCTCTTACTGTAAAGTAGGTTGTATATATATCTACATCTTCTATATCTTTAATCTCATCGGGAAGCTTTGTTCCGTCAGAATCTCTTATAGCATCTGCCTTAAGTTTATCAAGCATTTCCAAAGTTTCATTATAGAAATTTTCTTCACTAGGAAGGGTTAACCTTCCCCATAGTTTATTTTGATTAGTCATTATCCTTTATCTCCTCCTATCATCATTCCTTCTGTAAGTTGTTTTTGTACTAGTATATACATTATTAAAGTTGGTATCATTACAATTACGAGTCCTGCATAAAGTCTACCATAATTTGCAGCCCCTCTTGCTGCTTGTTGTAGGTTAATAAGACCTACTGGTAGAGTTTTTTTAGTTTGGTCTGTCATAAGGGTTAGGGCTAGAATATACTCATTCCAAAATGACAAGAAATTAAATAATATTACTGTTATAACAGCTGGTTTTGCCATTGGAATCATTATATCAACCATGGTTCTAAAGTAGCCTGCTCCATCTATATAAGCTGCTTCTTCGTAAGATTTTGAAATAGATGAGAAGAAATTTGTGAGTAGATAAACTGTAAAAGGAACTGCAGTTGCTGCATAAATAAGGGCTAGAACTAACCTGTTATTTAATAGGAAAGCTCCTCCCATAACATTTGATAAGGGTCCTTGGTTTATCATCTTATTTAAATCTCTTAAAAGCATAAATATTGGAATTACTATATAGGAAAGGTTAATAAAAAGACCTGCTTTAAGTATGGTGCTAATTATTGACTTTCCTCTAAATTCCATACGAGCAAGTATATAGGATGCTGGTAGGGAAATTGCTAAAAGTATCACTAATCCTAAGAATGTAACCATAACTGAATTTAGGAAAAACTCTCCCATATTTGCAGCTTCCCAAGCATCTTTGAAATTGTCTAGGTAAAAGCTTGCTGGAAGTTTCCATGGATTTTGATAAAATTCTGGATTTGTCTTAAGTGATGACATGAACACCCACATAACTGGTATGAGGATAGATAGTGCCATTACTATCAGGCAAAAATATATAAATACCTTAAATAGTTTTGATTTTTCTTTCATTGCTCACTCCTAATATTGGATTAGATCTCTTTTAGTTAACCTATGCACTATAGCTGATAGGATAAAGGAGAATAAAAATACTACAACTCCTATAGCAAGTCCATAACCAAAGGCTGAATTGGTGTAGGCTTGTTCATATTGGTAGTTTAAAAGGGTTAAACTTGCCCCATCTGGTCCTCCGCCTGTTAAAGCCTTTATGATTTGGAAGGCTATATTTATATTACTTATTACATAAAATGTAAGGGTTGTTCTTATTGTTTGCCATGTAAGAGGTAGGGTTATATCAAAAAATTGTCTAATCCTACTAGCTCCATCAAGCTTTCCTGCTTCATATAGGTGTTCTGGAATCTGACTCATAGTTGACATATACATAACCATATAATATCCAATCGCTTGCCAGATCATGGCAAAACCAATTGAGTAAACAACCTTGAGTCTATCTCCCAAGAAAGATATATTCTCACTTCCTGGATTTATAAGTCTTAAAAGTCCATTTATAAGACCTTCATCCATGCCATAAACTACTGCAAAGATTGATGCTATAACTGCAATAGATAAAATATTTGGAATATAGAAAATAATCCTGAATACGTTTTGCCCCTTAAATGATTCACGTGTCAAAATTGATGCGAAAACAATTGCCATAACCATAGTAACTATTGTAACTATAACTATAAGAAAAATTGTATTTTGACTTGCCCTAACAAAATTTGGATCTTTGACTAAAATTTTGAAGTTATCTAGACCTACAAATGTCTTATTACCTGAAAGTCCTCCTGTTTTAAATAGGGATTCTTTAAATACATTGAATGTAGGATATACCATAAATAATAAATAAAGAATAAAGGCTGGCAATAGACCAAAGAAAATAAATCTAGACCTATTTTTGCTATTTTTCATAAAATCTCCTTGTTTTTTAGCTAAGCTTTAAAGTCCTAACTTTCACACCAAGTAAAAGCTTTATTTTTACAAGCTTAGACGCATGGTAATTACCTTTTCTTTTATTATATGAAAAGAAGATTAAAAAGTCAACAATAATATTAAACGTTTTCTTCTTAGATTTTAATTCTAATTTATTTAAAAAAATTTTCTATTTTTTATTACAAAAATATAGTTTTTTTCACAAAATTAAAGTAGTTAAAGATTAAATATATAATATAATATTGGATTTAAGTAAATGCAAAAAGGGACGTTCATTTTATGCACTATAAAAAGTTATTATATATAATATTCTAATTTAATTTATCAAGTTATATTGGTAAACGGAAAGAATGAATGTCCTATTACTTTCTTTTAAATTGATATACTTTACGAAAATTAATTAATAAAAATTTTAAATTGATTATTTGAATAAAATAAAATGGAACCTTGCAAATTATATTGATTTACAGGGTCCCTTTCTTATTTTTAAGATTCTTATATTTTTCCTAAATTAATCATAAGGAATATATTTAAAACATTTGATTAAAGCTAAAATGTAAACACTTTTCTAAAGTTATAATATTATATTTGTTTTCCTTTATTTTTATCTCTTATCATAAG
>NZ_JAXDSU010000097.1:0-21266 GCF_034090325.1 Anaerococcus porci | reverse complement strand
AAAAATATATAAGACAAAACTTGTTATGAGAAAAATTAAATATGAAAAAAGAGGAGTCTTTGGATTCTCTAAGAGCATCGACAAACTCACGAAATTATTGATATTGTTGATGCTTTTTTTATTTCCTAAAATTATAATTATGTTTTTTAATTCTATAATTCATTATTCATATTAGAGTAGAAGAATAAGGGCTTTATACTTTAAAAGTCATCTAAATTCAAACTCTATTTAAATTTTTATTTTTGTTTTTAAAACAATAATTAATATAATATTTTTTTCCTAAGCCAAAAAAGTGAAGTATGAATATTACTATCTATTATAAAATATAGTTAATAATGGACTTTAAATATTAATGATTAAGCTAAAACTCAAATAAATAAGGACCTTAAAAGGTCCAAATTCAAATCAAAATATAGGCTTAAATTAAAATTATTTCTAGAACTATCTTATATTTTTAAGCATCCTATACATAGGATCAAACTCATCATAAACAATTTCTTTTTTATCCATTGCTTTTAAAACTTTTTGTGTTAGATATTTTTTGTCTACTATTATCTCAAAAGTATTTTCTCTAAACCACTCATCAGTCATTGAAAAATATCCATCGTGGCCATTTTCATCTCCCCAAGAATTTTCTATTTTCCAATAATTTATTTTTTTTCCTCTCTTATCAAAGCCTGTAAGGTTCATCGCATGACAAGCTGTTGAAAATCTTGCGTCTATTCTTTCAGCCTTAGTCATATCTTCATAGTTTATGAAGGTATCTTTTAGGTTGAACAAGTTTTCGTCTAGGATTCCACTTTCCCTATCCTCATTTATATCAACATCACAAGCAAACCACATGGTTTCTCCGTCTTTTATAGATTTTTGAGCAATTTTACTCATGGTATCCATGTCGATGTTTATTCCCTTTAAATCTTCTAGGTCTACTGCGTTTTTGGACATTGTATCCACTAGAACCCTATTATAAGGATGTCTTGGATCATTTAATAGTTTTACCTTGTTATCAAAAAAGTCTCCCACATATTTTTCGAAAAATAGCTTTGGGGTCATATCTTTTTCTATGTGATATTTATGATCTTTATCATAGTATTTAAAATCAAATTTTTCTACTGGTTTTCCTATGGATTTGGTGAAAATATTATAGGCATAAGATAGGCCTTTTTTTCTTAAATCTTCAATTTCTTTTTTATCATCAGACTTTCTTATATCCACAGCTATTTTCTTTAAGGCTCTTTCTAAAGTATAAAACATATAGAAAGAATTTTGAGAATTAAAAAGCTCTCCCATAGCTGTTTTTGGAACTATTCCATATTTTTTTATAAGATAGTAAAAAAATTCAAAGTATCCACCATCGTTTGGTTCTGAGAAAAGTACATCTTCAACCCTTCTGTCCTTTATGTCCAAATCTTTTGTATCAATTATTCTTTGTAAGAACCTATTAGTTTTTTCCATATTGTCAAAAAAGTAAAGGTATGATTCAGAAAGCTCAAAGTTTTCCATATTTAGATTCTCTGCAATTTTCATTCTTATCATATTAAGACCTGCAAACATCCAGCACCTACCAGTTTTCTTTTGGTCTGTGACATCATTTGTTTTAATTTCATTAGAGAAAATAAAATTATGTTTATTTATTACATTTTTATTTAAAGATGCTTCTCTTATTCCAACATTTGAGATGGCATTTGATATTATTTTATTTGACGGGTCTTTGTCATATATTTCTTCTAATTCTTTATATAAATTTTTATCTAATTTCATATCCACTCCTTTGACTAAATTATACTACATATTTTTATTATGATATAATTAAAACATGAAAAGGGGGATAGTATGGACTTTATTTGGCCTATATTTACAGCATTATTTGTAATATTTATGCTTAATTTTATATTAGACAGAAGGAAAGTTAACCTATATTTGTCCTTATTTATGGCTGTTTTATCCCTTGGATATGGTTTTATTTTTGGTTTAAACTTTAAGGAAATTTACTTCTTTTCCTTTCTTTTATCCATAGGACTTATTATAATATCCTTAAGAAAAGAAATAGAATCTTTCACAGTCATAGCAATTGCCCTTATGCTCGTAATGCTTGCTATATTATTTAAGTACCCGCTTTTATAGTTATTATAAGATTAATATTTTAGTATTAAGTTATAAGGGATAAAATTTATAAGAGGTTTATATGATAAAAATTGAAAAATTAAACAAGGTTTATGAGAATGGATACGAAGCTCTTAAAAGTGTTGACTTAGAGGTTCCTAAAGGAGCTTTAATGTCACTTTTAGGACCGAGTGGTTGTGGGAAATCTACAATATTAAATATTGTTGCAGGACTTTTGGACCCTACAAAGGGTGATATAAAGTTTGATGGAAAATCAGTAATTAATAAGCATCCTAAAGATAGAGATATTGGAATGGTATTTCAAAACTATGCTCTCTACCCACACATGAGTGTTTTGGAAAATGTAATATTTCCACTTACAGTTGGAAGCAATAAAATAAAAAAACAAGAGGCTGTTAAGATTGCTCAAAAATATATAGATCTTACTGATATTTCTGATATAAAAGACAAAAAGCCTAAGGCACTTTCAGGTGGGCAGCAACAAAGGGTTGCTATAGCAAGGGCTCTTGTACAAAATCCTAAAATCTTACTTTTAGATGAACCTTTAAGTAACCTAGATGCAAGGCTTAGGATAAAGATTCGTGAAGAAATTAGATCGATTGTAAAAAAACTTGGGGTAACTACAGTTTTTGTAACACATGATCAAGAAGAGGCCTTATCTATTTCTGACTATATAGCTCTTATGGATAAGGGGATAATTCAACAAGTTGATATTCCACAAAACTTATACCTAAATCCTGCCAATCTTTTTGTGGCGAAATTTATAGGAACTCCTATAATCAATACATATAAGGCAAGCTTTGATGGAAACTCTTTGATTACAAAAGATTTCTCTATTAAATTATCTGAGCTAGAAAATAGTAGATTTAGAGAAGAGTTTAAAAGTGGTGAAGATTATACCCTTGCCATAAGACCAGAACACCTTAAGATAAGTGAGGGAGGAATTCCTGTAGAAGTTATATCAATTGAGATGATAGGAAGATATATGATTGTCCATTTTGATTTAGATAATGAGAAATCAAGGCTTTTGGTAGATTCCAATATTTTGATAAATGAGGGTGATAGGATCAATCTTTCCATAGATTATCCTTCAATTTATATATTTGATAAGGATGATAGGAGAGTCTACTGATGAAAAACAGATTCAAATATAAGGCCGAAAATTCACCTAAGGCTTGGCTTTATTTATTGCCTGCTCTTATATTTATACTAATATTTAATGTATACCCTTTGATTAGGACATTTACTATGGCTATGAAGTCAAACAATATACTAAATCCAGAATTCCTTGGTCTTTCAAACTTTTCCTATGTTTTAAAAGATCCACAATTTCATTTAGCTATGAAAAATACTTTTATATATGCCATAACGGTAGTGCCAGGCTCAATTATTATAGCTATGATAATTGCCCTAATTCTTTATACTAAGATTAAGGGAGCGAAGTTTTTTGAAACAATATTTTTTATTCCTTATCTTACTTCTGTTATAGCTATAGGTATTGTATTTAGGTATTTATTTAATGGCCAATATGGTATAATTAACTTTCTTTTAGAGAAGGTAGGGCTTGGACCATATAACTTCCTAGATGACCCAAATTACAACATGCCAGCCCTAATTGTGTTTGGTATATGGAATAGTTTGGCTTTTAACATAATAATAATTCTTGCAGGACTTAGGGGTATAGATAAATCCTACTATAAAATTGCTGAAACCTTTGGTGCAAGCAAATTTGAGCAATTTGTCAAAATAACCCTACCTCAACTTAACTCTATTATGACTTTTCTAACTATAACAAGTTTTATAGGTGCCTTTAAGGTTTATAGCCAAATATTTGCCCTCTTTAATGGTTCGGCAGGTATTGGCAATAGGTTGGTTACTGCAGTATTTTATATATTTAATAAGTTTTATGTAGAAAATAGGTATGGTCAAGCTATGGCTGCAGCTGTAATTTTGTTTATATTTTTGTTAATATTGACCTTTATTCAAAGGCTAATATTTAGAAAGCTTGAGGACTAAATGAAAAAAATAGGTAAATTATTTCAATATATATTTGTAATACTAATGGCAATTATTACTCTCTTTCCTTTTGTCTACATGATTTTATCATCAGTAATGACTTACCAAGAAGTAATATCTATACCGCCAACTTTGATACCAAAAGGCTTAAACTTTAAAAACTACTCTGAGGCTATGAAGGTTGCACCTTTTGCTAGATACTTTTTAAATACAATTTTTGTAACAAGTATAAATACTATAGCAACCCTAGTTACAACAACACTAGCAGCTTTTGCCTTAAACTTTATGAATTTTAAATACAAAAATGCCCTTCAAACCTTTCTCATATCACTATTGATGATACCTTTTGAAATAGTAGTTTTTACAAATTTTAGAACAATTGCAAACATTAAACTAATAGATACCTATCTTGCTTTAATTCTTCCCTTTATGGCAAGTGTTTATTATATCTTCTACCTTAAACAATTTCTAAATTCTATCCCTAAAGAATATTACAATGTTGCCAAGGTAGATGGAGCAAGCGACTTTGAATTTATCAGAAAGGTTATGATACCTATGTCTAAGTCAAACTTATTTACCATAGGATTATTAAATTTCATAACAGGTTGGAATTCATTTTTATGGCCAATCCTTGTTACAAACTCAAAGGAGATGAGGATGATTTCAAATGGTCTATCAGCTTTTGCAACAGAGGCAGGTTCCCTAATTCATCTTCAAATGGCAGCTTCAACAATAACAATTCTTCCAATACTTATCCTTTACTTTTTGTTTAGAAAGAGAATACTAGAAGGAGTTTCATATGGTGGAATCAAAGGATAGGACAAGAATAGTCTTTCATAAGGGAACTCATACCATAGGGGGAACTCTTATAGAAATAAAATATAAAAAATCAAGGATATTTTTTGATTTAGGAGCCCTATTTAACAGGGAAATTGTGATAAATGATTTAGATGATTTAATAGAAAACAATCTTTGTGCTTATGTAGATGGTCTTTATGATAAAAATGCAAGTAGTAAGGATATGGTAAAAGATGACTATTATTATGAAAATGAAGCTTTGTTTTTTTCCCATATTCATCTAGACCATACATCTTTGATAAACTATACTAATCCTAAGATAAAAGTTTACTGCTCCAAAGATTCCAAGAAAGCATTAGAGGCCTTATCAATAAATAATAAATTTGTCTATCCATTTAGTAAAAATCAAAAGTTAGAAGGATATATTAGAAATATTGAGGGAGTAGACTATGGCGATATCGTTCAAATAGGAGATATAGAAGTTCAATTTATAAGAGTTGATCATGATGGTTTTGGAGCTTGTGGTTTTATTATAAAAACTTTCGATAAGAAAATCTCTTATACTGGAGATATCAGACTTCATGGCTTTAGAAGAAAAGATAGTGAAAACTTCATAAAACATGCTCAAAACTCAGACTATCTTATAACTGAGGGAGTAAGCTTTTCGTTTAATAGGCTAGGAGAAGATGAAGCTGAGATAGTTGAAGCTGAACTTATTGAAAATATTGTAAAGGTAATTAAAAAAAATAAGAATAGACCTATTTTATTTAACTACTATCAAGGAAATTTTGAAAGAATAAAGAAGCTTATAGAAAATCTTAGGGATATAAGAAAACTTGTTTTTTCTGAATACAATGCTTATACCATAAAAAAGGTTCTAGGTCTTAATCTCTACTATATAAAAGATAGGGACTATGACTATAAACTAGATAAAGACTTAGAAATCAATTTAGATGATATTGTAAAAAATAAATCTTCTTATCTTTTACAAATTAGAAAAGATGATGTAGATTTGGGAGAATTTTTTAAAGGAGGTATTTATATTCACACAGATGCAGAACCTTTGGGAGACTATGATCCGGAATATATGCCTTTTATGAAAAAATTAGAAAAATTTAATATTAAAGTTTTAATTATGAAAACTTCTGGTCATGCTCCTACAGAGGATATAAATTATATAATAGAGAAAATTAATCCTAAAAAGTTATTCACAATTCACTCTAAAAATCCAGAATGGGTATATAATGATAGTAGAAGTAGATTCAAAGATAGGGGATATGCTCCCTATGATGGAGAAGAAATTATTTTGTAAGGAGAAAGTATGAAAATCAAAAAAATTCTAAAAACTTCTTTGGCACTAGCCTTATCATTAGGCGTATTAGTAGGCTGTGGCGGAAATGAAAAGGCTAATACTGCATCAAATGATGCTAGTAATGCTAGTACTGAGAAAAAGGAAAGTACAATAGTTGAAGACCTAAAAGACAAGAAGGTAGAAATCACTTTTTGGCATGCGATGAGTGGTGGCCAAGGTGAAGCATTAGAAAAATTGGTAAAAGAATTTGAAGAAAAAAATCCTAATATCAAGGTAAATCTTCAAAATCAAGCAGCCTACAAGGATTTAAATCAAAAACTAACAGCAACTATGCAATCAGTTGACCAACTTCCAACTATAACTCAAGCTTACCCAGACTGGATGGTACAATTTATAGATGGGGGATTAGTTCAAGATCTAAAACCTTATATAGAAAATGAAAAATTGAAATTTGATAACTATGATGACATAGTGGAAGGCTTAAGAAATGAAGTAGAAAAAGATGGCAAAATAATGGCCCTTCCTTTCAATAAGTCTACAGAAATCTTTTGGTACAATAAGTCATTGTTTGATGAATTAGGACTTAAGGTTCCAAGAAATTACGATGAACTAAAGGAAGTAGCAAAGAAAATTCACGATGAGAAGGGAATTGCTGGAGTAGGATTTGACTCGCTTTCAAACTATTATCAAACCTACCTTGAGAATAAAGGAATCAAGATGGATTCAAAACTTGATGTAACAAGTGATGTATCAAAAGAGGCTATAAACTATTATCTAGATGGTATAAAAGAAGGATACTTTAGAATTGCAGGAAGTGACAAATATATGTCAGCCCCATTTGCAAATGAACAAGTAGGAGCCTATATTGGTTCAAATGCAGGTGAAGTGTATGTAAAAGATGGAGTTCAAGGTAAATTTGAATATGAAGCAGCAGCATATCCAGCAGAGAAATCTGTTCAACAAGGTACAAATATCTACATGTTTAACAATGCAACAGAGGAAGAAAAAACTGCAGCATACCTATTCTTGAAATTCTTAACAGAAAAAGACAGTCAAATCCAATTTGGACTTGATACTGGATATATACCAGTAAGACAATCTGCTATAAAAGATGATGCCTATAAAAATTCCGACTCAAAAGTTGCCCCAATCATAGGTGAAGCAACAAAAGAACTTTATACAAGAGTAGTTGAACCAGGTAGCCAACAAGCCTACAATGATACCCAATCCTTCCTTGAAAAAATATTCTCAAATCCAGAAAATGTAGACTTGGATAAGGAATTGGAATCTTTCAAACAAACTTATGAGTCAGCTTACCAACAATAATAATAAAAACTGTTAGGGATTTATGATAAATCCCCTCTTTACTAGACAAAGCAGTAAGGAGGAGATATTTATTTGAAAGTATTGTTTTCCTTTTTCATCAACAAAATCTTTAATACTAACTATTTTAAACATTTGAATCTTTAAGAGATTATGAAAATGTTTACTTTATTTCTTGACAAAATTGAAAAGACTTTATATAATAATGAAAAAGGTAATTACCATATTAGGAGGAAATTATGAAAAAAATAAAAGCAGGATTGGTAGCGTTAGCTGCAGCTTTAGCCCTAACAGCTTGTGGTGGGAACAATAAAGCTGACGATAAGGCATCAAATCAAGATACTTCAAAAGAAAACGTTACAAGTAATGCGGGAAGTAACGAATCTAGTGGTGAAAAGGCTTTTAGCGGAAAAACTTTAACTATAGCAGGTCTTGATTCAGGTTATGGTACCGAAGGATGGAAAAAAGTTATAGCAGACTTTGAAGAAGAAACTGGTGCTAAAGTTGAAGCTAAATTCGAAAAAAATATAGCAGATGTTATTAGACCAGAAATCCAAGCTGGAAATTCACCAGACTTTATTTATCACTCTGTGGGAACAGAATCAGCACTTACAGAAACAATGGTTAAAGAAAACATGGTGGATGAGATTACAGATGTTCTTGATAAGAAAGTACCTGGAGAAGATAAAACAGTAAGAGAAAAAATAATCCCAGGTTTCTTAGATACAGCAGTAACAAATCCATATGGAGATGGAAAAACATATCTTGCCCCATTATTCTATTCACCAACAGGACTTTGGTACAACAAGGCAATGTTTAAAGAAGGTGGTGGAAAATATGAACTTCCAGAAACAATGGATGACTTTATAAAACTTGGTGAAGAAGCTAAAAAAGATGGTATAGCATTATTCACATATCCTACAACAGGATACTTTGATACATTCACATTTGCCATGCTTTATGATATAGGTGGACAAAAATTATTTGATAAACTTATGAGCTATGACAAAGATGCTTGGGAAAATGAAGCTACACCATATTTTGAAAACACAGGCAAAATTCTTAAATATGTAAATAAGGACACAGTAGCTCAAGCAAATAATGAATCATTTACTAAAAACCAACTACAAGTTATGAAAAATGAATCATTATTTATGCCAAATGGTACATGGGTTGTAGAAGAGATGAAAGATGCTGAAGGTGTTGCAAAAGATTTCGAATGGGGTCTAATGCCACTTCCAAAAGTTAATAAAGATGGTGAAAGATATGCATACTCATTCTTTGAGCAAGGATTTATCCCTAAGGATGCTAAAGAAAAAGAACTTGCAAAAGAATTCGTAGCCTTCCTATACTCAGACAAAGCAGCTAAAGCTTTTGCTGAAAATGGTGGAGCAGTTCAACCTATAGAAGGTGCAGAAGGTATGCTTAAAGATGAAGTTAAAAAATCCTACTATTCTATCTATGAAAATGGCGTAAAAGCAGCTTTAGGTGGATGGACAGCAGCGCCATCAGTAGAGGGAGTAGATATGACTAAAATAATATTTGATTCTATAAACTCAGTAGCAAATGGGGACAAATCAGTAGAAGATTGGCACAAAGAAGTAGTAGAAGCAGCAGGAAAAATTCAAGACGCAATGAAATAAAAAATTATAAGATCAGTCGAAAAGATTGTTCAAAGCATCGGCAATTATTGATTTTGTCGATGCTTTTTATTTGTAATAATTAAAATTATGATTTTTATAAATAATTTAAAATCTTAAAATTAGAGAATAATGGTCTAGATTTCCCTATAAACTTATTTGGCAACTTTGTAAAACGATTCATACTTTTATGTAAGTTTATATAAATATGGTATTTTTAATTTTTTATTTTATTATTAATATTGACGAAATTTCAAAGAGAATAAGCTATAAATCAGGCTAAACGAAATTATTTAAAATACCTATCTAAAGAAGAATTATTGATAAATTATAGGGGATAGAAGGAAGATTATGTTAATATAGATACAAATAATTCCTAAAATTAATGATTCAATTTTACAGGAGGTAGAATATTATAAATTCTTTAGGAAGAATAATTGTTAAAAGTTTTTATAAAGAAATTAAACCACTTAATAAAAGAGAATTGATATTTATAGTTATTATTTATCACTATATAATAAGAGAAATGAAGTTGTATCTATCCTAACTTAAGTCCTTAAAAGGGATGTAAAAAACACCTAGAAAAACGTTTACTTAAAGTATTTAATCTATAAATAACTATTTGCCAGTTTGACCCTTAGTAGTTATTTAAATTAAAACTATACATTACCTTAATTAAATGATAATTTAATTAAGGTAAAGGTATAAAAAAGCATATAGTTAAAGATAAACTTACTATAGAGAGATAGCTTAAAATTATCATGTGCTTATTGCTTTTTTAGTAAAGTTATTAAAAAGATGGAAAACAACTGTGGTAGAATTTAAAAATAAGTAAGGAAGAAGGTGAGATAAGGCTTTAATCAAGGGTTTATTAAAGAAATTAATAAATTTATTAATTTTATAAAAATTTAAAAAACAAATATTAGCAAAAAAAAATTTAGAAAAAGTCAAAACTTTGACGTTAAGGTAAGAGTTCAGTGTTATTTTTTAAACTATCGAATTTTTTTAATAGCAATTAATCTTGAAATTCCAACAAAAAAATGTTTTCCGAATTTTTTTTGACCTTAACCTTAGGGATATTGATATTATTTAGACAAAGAAAACATTTATAGTTTTTAAATATTTAAAGAAAGAAGGAGAGAATGAGAGTGGAGAAATCACAAAACTACACAAATACTACAAAAGCCAGTGTAGCAAAAGAAGCTTTAGATAAGAAGTACTTTTCCAAAGGCCTTAATATTGGAATCCAATCTGGTATTTACTACGGTCTTTATACAGCTTTGGTCACTACTGCTACAGTTTATGGTATATGGAAGTTCTGGTATTCAGGAGAAGCTGGATTATCTGAAATGACCTTAGCTTTTATCTTAGGTACCCTTGCTACAGGAATCAACGACTTAACATCTGCTATTTGGGCATTAGGCAATTCACTTTTAAAGGGTAAATTCGGAGATTTCATTAAAACCATTAAGACAAAACCAGGCCTTATAATGATATTTGCAGCCATAGTCGGAGGTCCTATTGCAGGAGTTACATATATCCTAGCAGTGCAAATGGGTGGTCCAGTTGTAATACCTATAGCAGGTTTAAATGTTGCGATTGGAGCAATTCTTGGAAGAATAATCCTAAAACAAGAATTATCAGCTAGGATGATTGCTGGTATTGTAATTTGTCTTATAGCTTCTCTACTTATTGGTGCAACAAGCTTAACAGGAGAGATTAAAGATGGAATGCTACTTGGCATTATTCTTGCTCTTATAGCCGCTTTTGGATGGGGTCTTGAAGGAGTTATAGCAGGATTTGGTACATCAATGATTGATTCAGAAATTGGAATAGCAATTAGACAATCAACATCAGCCCTATCAAACTTACTTATAGTTTTACCAATACTTGCACTAATTGAGGGAACAGGAATTGGACTTATTGGAAGTCTATTCACAAAAGCCATAACAGATCCGACAATTTTATTATTATTTGCTAGTGGATTTTTCACATTTATATCTTTTAATTTTTGGTATAAAGGAAATTCAATGTGTGGAGCAGCTCTAGGTATGGCATGTAATGGTACATATGCATTTTGGGGACCGTTCTTCTGTTGGATAATACTTGGAGTAATCCTTAAAAATCCAGGATATGAAATAGCTCCAATAGCTTGGATAGCTTCAATCCTTATGGCAATTGGAATATTTATAATGAGTGTTAACCCACTTGATTATTTTAAAAGAGGTAAGAATTAATGAGAAGACCATTAAATTATGAAATACTAAAATATTTTACTAATGTAGACAAGGCTTCAGCTCAAGATATCTACCTTGCTTTAGAAAGTGAATATAAAGACCACAAAGCTTTTAATTACGATAATATAGTAGAAAGTTTGATGACAGCTAAAGAAAACGGTCTTATAGATGAGGATTCATACGAACTTATAGACAACAAGTTAGTAGTTTACTATAAGGCAAGTGATGAACAAAAGAAGACGATTAATTATTATATAAAGTAGGTGCCATATGGAATATGAATCTCAGGCAATCGGTCTTATAGAAACACTTGGCATGCTGCCAGCACTTAAGGCCCTAGATGCAATGTTAAAGGCAGCTGATGTAAAGCTTGTATCATATGAGAATGTAGGTTCAACTCTTGTTACTGTAATAGTAAGAGGAGATGTCTCATCTTGTATAAGTGCAGTTGAAGCAGGTGTTAAAGAAGGCGAAAAGATTGGAAAAATTACAGCCCACAATGTTATGAAAAGACCGGTTACAAATGTAAGTAAGGTTATATCAGTTCACAAAGTAGAAAATTAGGAGAAAATATGCAAGCATTCGGAGGTATAGAAACTTTCGGTTTAGTGTATGTGCTTGAGGCCGCTGATGCGATGGAAAAGGCAAGTGATGTAGAAATAGTAGGCTACGAAAATGTGGCAAGTGGTTATATATCAGTTCTTATAAAAGGAGACGTATCAGCAGTTGAAGCAGCAGTTGAGGCAGGAGTTAGGGCGGTAGAAGCCATGGGAGCAGAAGTTTATTCATCTCTAGTTATACCATCTCCTCACCCAGACCTTAACAAGGTAACCGAAATATATAATTTAGACAACTTAGTATAGAAAGGGAGAATTATGAAAGTTATAGATACTGACCTTCTTTCTGTACAAGAAGCAAGAATTCTTCTAGAAGAAGCCTACCATAGCAGGGAAAATCTTCTAGAAGTCGATAAGAAAACAAGAGCTTATCTACTAGGAAAAATCAAAAAATACTACGATGAAAATTTGGAAAAGCTTACAAAACTTGCTTTTGATGAAACGAATTATGGCAAGAGTGAAGATGAACTAAGACTTGCTAAATTTTATCTTGATAACTTAGATGAAGAACTTAGGGACTATCCTCAAATATTTGATGTAGTCGAAAGAGGCCATAACAAGGAAGTAGCTCTAGCAAAGGGAGTAAGTCTAATCTTTATAGCACCATATCTTTCAACCCTTACAAGTTTTCAAGCAATATATCTTGCAACAAGAGCAGCGAATCCAGTAATAATTGTAAGCGATTCAAGGTGTAAGCAGACAGTAACAAAGATGGTTAAGGATATCATAAAGATAGAAGATGAACTCTACTATCCAAAGGGATCTTTATCAATACTAGAATATGGCTCTAAACTTGGAGAAAGAACACTTTATGAAAGTGATAAAGTTTCCTTTATTGTAGAAAATATCTTAAGTGATAATAAAAGAGAAATAAAAAATGAAAATGCTCAAGTTTTCGAAGCAGAAGTTGGAAATAACATTGTCTTTATAGACAAGTCTTGTGATGTTGATAAGGCAAGCTATGAAGTAATAAATTCAAAGGCTTTTAATAATGGTCTTCTTCCAGGGGTTGAACAATCCATAGTAGTTGAAGAAAATGTTTATGAAAAAACAGTAGAAAGCTTTAAAAAACATGGTGCTTACTTTTTATCAAAAGATGAGCATGTGGAACTTGAAAAGATAATCTATGACAAAGACCATAAGGTTAGAAAAGAACTTATAGGAAGAACAGTTAAAGAAATTGCAGATATAGCAGGGATAAAAGTGGATGATGATACAAAAATACTTGTAGTTACAAAACCTTATGTATCAGAAACAAGTCCTTATTCAAAAGAAAAATATAACCCTATAGTTTCTTTATATATAGAAAATGACTGGTTAAACGCCTGTGAAAAATGTGTAGAGTTAATTTTAAATGATAAAAAGGGTCAAAGCCTTTCAATTTACTCAAACGATTCTTATGTAATAGAGCAATTTATAGAGAAAAAGCCAGTGTCAAGAGTTTTAGTAAATTCGCCAACAGGACTTGGCTCAGTAGGAATAGGAACAAATTTACCTATATCATTCTCCTTATCAACTAAGAAGATAGACGGAAGCAACCAAACTTCCCTTAGTCCAAATCACTTTATGAAATTTAGGGAAATTGGTATATGCGATAGAGATGATATAAACTCATTTTTAAACAAAAAAGAAATAGAAAAAGATAAAAATTTATTTAGTAAAGTGTTAAATTCATTAAACAAAGATTATTAGGAGGAGAAATGGACTTAAGAGAATTTTCTAAGAAGTTAGCCATGGCTACAGAGCACATGTCTGATGAAGAAAAACAAAGTGTACGTCAATTATTTGAAAAAGTACAAGACCAATTAAATAAAAAAACAGAATCAAGCCAAAACTTAAATGCAGGATTTGAATCAGAAGGAGAAGAAATTCCAGATGGTCCTACTCAAAGACTAGTAGACCTTAAAAATAATTTCTTAAAGCAAGTACCAACTATTACTATACATAGAGCAAAGATAGTAACAGAACTTGCTAAAGAAAATCCAGGAATGCCTGAAATAATTCTTAGAGCAAAATCATTTAGAAAATGTTGTGAAACAGCACCATTAGTTATCCAAGACGAAGAGCTTATAGTTGGAGCACCATGTGGAGCACCAAGAAGTGGAGCCTTCTCACCAGATATATCATGGAGATGGCTAAGAGATGAGCTTGATACTATAGGAGATAGACCACAAGATCCATTCTATATTTCAGAAGAAGACAAGCAATATTGTAAAGATATAATATTTCCGTATTGGGAAGGAAGATCACTTGACGAAGCTTGTGAGGCAAAATATAGAGATGCTGGAGTATGGGAATTATCAGGAGAATCATTCGTATCTGACTGTTCTTACCATCAAATAAATGGAGGTGGGGACTCAAACCCAGGTTATGACGTAATTCTTATGAAAAAGGGTATGCTTGATATCCAAAACGAAGCAAAAGAACACCTAGAAAAACTAGACTACTCAAATCCTGAAGATATAGACAAAATCTACTTCTACAAATCAGTAATAGAAACAACAGAAGGTGTAATGATCTATGCTAAGAGAATGAGTGAATATGCAAAAGAACTTGCTAGAGGAGAATCTAATCCAAAAAGAAAAAGAGAACTCGAAAAGATAGCCGAAGTTAACGCTCATGTTCCAGCTCACAAGCCTAGAACATTCTGGGAAGCTATTCAATCAGTATTTACAATAGAATCTCTACTTGTAGTAGAAGAAAATCAAACAGGTATGTCAATAGGAAGAGTTGACCAATACATGTATCCATTTTACAAAGCTGACATCGAAGAGGGAAGAATTAATAACTATCAAGCGTTCGAACTTGCAGGATGTATGCTTATAAAAATGAGTGAGATGATGTGGCTTACAAGTGAAGGTTCATCTAAATTCTTTGCAGGATACCAACCATTCGTAAACATGACAGTAGGTGGTGTTACAAGAGAAGGAAGAGATGCTACTAATGACTTAACATATCTTTTAATGGATGCAGTAAGGCACGTAAAGGTATATCAACCATCACTTGCAACAAGAATTCATACCAAATCACCAGAAAAATATCTAAGAAAGATTGTAGATGTAGTAAGAAGTGGTATGGGATTTCCGGCTTGTCACTTTGATGATACTCACATTAAGATGATGCTTGCAAAAGGTGTAAGTGTGGAAGATGCAAGAGACTATTGTATGATGGGATGCGTTGAGCCACAAAAATCAGGTAGACTATACCAATGGACATCAACATCTTATACACAATGGCCAATAGCAATTGAGCTTGTACTAAACAACGGCGTTCCACTTTGGTATGGAAAACAGGTAACACCAGATCTTGGAAGCCTATCACAATATGACACATATGAAAAATTCCAAAAAGCAGTTTATGAACAAGTTTCATATATAACAAAGCTTACAGCAGCAGCCACAACAATCTCACAAATAGTACACAGAGATATGGCACCAAAGCCACTTATGTCAATCATGTATGAAGGCTGTATGGAAAGTGGAAAGGACGTATCAGCAGGTGGTGCAATGTATAATTTCGGACCAGGAGTAGTTTGGTCAGGACTTGCAACATATGCAGATAGTATGGCAGCAATTAAAAAACTTGTATACGATGACAAAAAATATACACTAGAAGAATTAAACCAAGCACTTAAAGCAGACTTTGAAGGCTATGACCAAATCAAAAGAGACTGCCTAGATGCACCAAAATATGGTAACGATGATGATTATGCTGATAATATTTGTAATGACATAATCACATTTACAGAAAGAGAACACGCAAAATACAAAACACTTTACTCAAGACTTTGTCACGGAACTCTTTCAATATCAAACAACACACCATTTGGTCAAATGACAGGAGCTTCTGCTAATGGACGTGGTGCATGGACACCACTTTCAGATGGTATATCACCAACTCAAGGTGCAGACTACAAGGGTCCTACAGCAATCATTAAGTCAGTATCAAAAATGGCAAATGATTCAATGAATATGGGGATGGTTCACAACTTTAAGATTCAAAAAGGAATTCTTGATTCAAAAGAAGGAGAAAATGCTCTTGTTACACTACTTCGTACAGCTTGTATGTATGGAAATGGTGAAATGCAATTTAACTACTTAGACAATGAAACAATGTTAGATGCACAAAAACACCCAGAAAAACATAGAGACTTAGTAGTTCGTGTAGCTGGATACTCAGCATTCTTCGTAGAATTATGTAAGGACGTACAAGACGAGATTATAAGCCGTACAATGCTAGAACATTTCTAAGATAATAGAAAGGATTAAGGATGGATGTAGATTTAAAAAAAGATGGGATTGAAAGATGTGCAAGAATCTTTAATACCCAAAAATACAACGTCCACGATGGTCCTGGAGTTAGAACTTTAATATTCTTCAAGGGTTGCCCACTTAGGTGTAAGTGGTGCTCTAACCCAGAAGGACTTAGAAGTGACTGCCAGGTAATGATGAAGAAGAATGCTTGTATAAACTGTGGCCTCTGTGTTGGAGTTTGTCCTAAGAAAATCCACTATATGGAAAATGGAGTCCATAAGATAAATCGTGATATAACTTGTATAGGTTGTAGAAAATGCGAAAAAGCCTGCCTTCAAAATGCCATAGAAATAGTTGGAGAAGATAAGACAATATCAGAGATAATGGATATTGTAAGAGAGGACAAAGATTTTTATTTGATGAGTGGTGGAGGACTTACGGTTGGAGGAGGCGAATGTTCAAATCAAGCAGAAAGCCTAAAATCACTCCTTGAAGCAAGCCATATGGATGGGATAAATACAGCCATAGAAACTTGTGGATATATGTCTCAAAAATCCCTTGATTTAATAAAAGATCATGTTGACTTATTCCTATTTGATATAAAACAAATGGATCCTGTAAAACACAAATATTGGACTGGAGTAAATAACGAAAGAATCCTAAGAAACCTAGCCTATCTCTTAGAAAATGGGCACAAGGTTAGAGTAAGGATGCCAATTCTTAAAGGAGTAAATGATAGCAAAGAAGAAATAATGGCAGTAGTAGACTTTCTAGAAGACTACAAGTGCTTTAAAAACTTTGATGGAATAGATCTTCTACCATACCATAGATATGGAGTAGGAAAGTATGGACAACTAGACATGGAATATCCAATGGACAAGGAAATGGAAGGGGAATTTGGATTATCAGGTGAAGAACTTGACAGGATTCAAAAATGGATTGACGAAGAAAATATAGAAGTAAACTTAGTAAGGCATTAGGTGAGAAAATGGAAAATCTACAAAGAATAGTACAAGAATCAGTACCAGGAAAACAAATAACCCTACTTCATTTAATATCTTCACCAGATTCACAAGTTAACGAAAAAATTGGACTTGACAAGGGAAATGCCATAGGAATAATGACACTTACACCCACAGAGAGCTCAATTATAGCAGCAGATGTAGCATCAAAGGCTGCGTGTGTGGAAATTTGTTTTATAGATAGGTTCAACGGATGTGTTCTTTTGCAAGGAGATAATGAAAGTGTAAGACAATCTCTTGAAGCAGTAAAAGATACATTTGAAAGAATGCTTAAATTTATATCGTCTCCTGTAACAATATCATGAAACTAAAGTGGCTTATTATAGGAAATGACGGGGTTGGGAAAACAAGCTTATCATCCATTATAGAAGAAAAAGACCTAAACAAGAAAAAAAGCCTCGACTTTCAATATAGGGATAAGACAATAGAAGCTCCTGAAGGTTTTATAGAAAACTCCTACCTAAACAATGCCTTAATAATGGTCGGGCAAAACCAAGCGAAAGTAGTTGTTTTTATGCTTGATGATGAAAAAGACAACCACATTCCACCTAACTTTGCCAAAACATTTACAAGAAAAACCATTACCATAATCAATAAAATCGACCTTTATGACAAAGAGGACATGGATAGGTTAAGAGAGATAAAAGATTCAATAGGAAGTGAAATAGGATTTGAAATATCCTTAAAAACAGGTGAGGGAGTCGATAAATTAAAAAAATATATAGAAGAAATTGAGGATGAAAGATGCTTTTTATAACAGAAGATAAATTAAGAAATCAATATAAAAAAAGCCCTTTTGACTCATACCTACTAAAAAAAGGAAACAAGCTCACTCCTCAAGCAAGACAATTTCTCATAGACTTTAGGATAAAAATCATAAATGAAGAAAATCCTAAGCCTATAAAAAAGAAAGAAGATTTAAAGATTGAAGATAAAGTCTTTAAAGATAAGAAGTATATAAAAAAAGTTCTAATTCTAAAAGAACTTGCCCTAGATATAAGAGAATTTGATCAAGAATTTGCCTTAATAATAAATCAATATGCCTTAGACTTTTATAAGAAAAAAGAAATTAAAATCGATCAAACAGATATTAGTAAAGATGAGGCGATTGAGATATACATAAAGCTAGATCTCATAAGTCCATACCTAAGGGCATTTACAAGTATAAATAAGGCCATAGAAAAACTAGAAGAAATTCATGATGATGATGTAGAAAAAATATCATCAATCCTATATGCCTGGTTTATAAATATAAGCAAAGGAGGATAGTCTTATTAATTTAGAAAATGTAAATAAAGTTATAAAAGATTTCGAAAAATCAATAGAAAATCCTAAAAAATCCAAGGGCAAAAAACTTTACACAGGTGTAGACCTAGGTACAGCCTTTATTGTACTTTGTGTTTTTGATGAAGATAAAAAACCAATAGCCGGTGCTTATGAATTTGCTCAAGTAGTAAGGGATGGGATGGTAGTTGATTATATAGGAGCTTGTGACATAGTAAGAAAACTTAAAAGTAAGCTTGAAGAAGAAATTGGGGATGAGCTTATCTATGCAGGATGTGCAATCCCTCCAGGAACAGAAAACATTGACGGTGGAGCTGTCAAAAATGTCGTAGAATCCGCAGGTTTTATAACAGAAAAAGTTCTAGATGAGCCAAGTGCAGCAAATACACTCCTAAAGCTTGATAATGGAGCAGTGGTAGACATAGGCGGCGGCACAACAGGTATATCTATAATAAAGGATAATAAGGTAATAAAAGTTTTGGATGAGGCCAGTGGAGGTACTCACTTTTCCTTAGTTTTATCAGGGGCATATAAGGTAGACTTTGATAAGGCTGAAGAGATAAAAAGAGACTTCAACAAACATCAAGAAATCTTTCCTGTGGTAAGAGCTGTAATAGATAAAATAATTTCAATAATTGATAATGCTTGTATGGGTTATGACATAGATCAAATAGTTCTTGTAGGTGGTACAGCACTTTTAACTGGTATGGAAGAATATATTGAGAAAAAACTTGGTATAAGGACTTTAAAACCATCAAATCCAATGTTTGTAACACCAATTGGAATTGCTCTTTCACTTATAGAGGATGATAAAAATGGACATTAAGCTAATAAAGGCACCAAGTCCTGCAACACTTGATATAATACAAAACAGATCAAAGCTTAAATTTGATAAAAGCCCTGGAGCCATGGGACTTGTTCAAGGAAAGATGATAGAAATGACCGTAGCTTGTGATATAGCTTATAAGACTAGTGGTGTAGAAGTGTCAGATGTAAGAGGATCTTGTCCTCAAAATATGGTCATGCTTGCCATAGTAGGTGATATGGAAGAAGTCAAGGTAGCACTTAGAAATATTGAAGAAAAAAGCAAGGAAAAAGACATATGGTAATCGCAAAACTTATTGGCAATGTATGGGCAACAAGAAAATATGATTCACTAAATGGTTTAAAGTTTATGTTAGTAGAAATTTTAGACGGAAGTGATAAAAATAAAAAAATTGTAGCAGTAGATACTATAGGAGCAGGAAGGGGAGATAGGGTTATAATAACCCAAGGTTCATCAGCAAGAGCAATCCTTGAAGAAGAATCTCATAGTAAAATTCCTGTTGATGCTGTCATAGTTGGAATAATAGATGAGGATTGCGATTTTTAAGGGAGGTTTTAATGAAAAGACTTATAAGCCAAGAAGAAGTCTTAAAAAATAAGGATCAAAAAGAAATCTTTGTTGATAAAAATACCTTAATAACTGCAGCAGCTAGGGACCTTTGTAAGGACTTAGGTATAGAAATAAAGTGTATTAATTCAGTTAAAGAGGTAGAAGAAAATAAAGAATCTACAAAAAAAGAATATATAGAAATTAAAGAAAAAGAAAACCAAGCTGTTTTATCAGAAAACCAAATCTATAACATCCTAAAAGATGGTATAAATCAAGGACTAATATCAGAAAGTGATATTGAAAGGATGTTGGGATAGATGAGTGAGTTTAGTCTGTTACTTAGTAAATTAGTGGAAAATTATAAAGAAAATAATGAAAAAATTAATATAGACCTTTACAAAATACCTATAGGTATATCAGGAAGACATATTCACCTTTCACAAAAAGACTTAGATACCTTATTTGGAAAGGGATATGAACTTACACCCATAAAAAAACTATCACAACCTGGTCAATTTGCTTGTAAAGAAACACTTACAATAGCAGCTAGGAAGGGATGTATAGAAAATGTAAGGATAATAGGTCCTGTAAGAAGTCAAAGCCAGGTAGAAATACTTAGGGCAGATGCTTTTAAACTAGGAGTAAAACCTGTTTTAAGACTTTCAGGAGATTTAGAAAATACTCCAGGAGTTACCATTATAGGAGCTAAAGGAAGCATAATACTTAAAGAAGGTGTAATAGTAGCCCAAAGACATATCCACTTTAACAATGAACAAGCAAGAGTTCGTGGTTATAAAAATGGAGACATAGTTTCCATAAGAGTAGGTGGACAAAGATCAGCTATTCTAGAAAATGTAAGCATCAGGGTAGGAGATAATGGATACCTTGATTGTCACATTGACCAAGAAGAGGCAAATGCCTTAGGACTTGGCCCAAAAGACTATGCAGAGATTATAAGATAAGGGGTTTAGATGACTGAAAAAAAAGAACAAGCTAAAAATGAAACTGTAAACAAAAAAACAGAAAACGAAAAAAAAGCTCAAGAAGAAGTAAAAGAAATATCAAATAAAACAAAAAATAAAAAAGAAGAAAAAAAGGAGATAAAAACAATGGCACAATTAGACGCATTAGGAATGATTGAAACAAAAGGTTTAGTAGGAAGTATCGAAGCAGCAGATGCAATGGTAAAGGCAGCAAATGTAACATTAGTTGGAAAAGAACATGTAGGTGGAGGCCTTGTAACAGTTCTTGTAAGAGGAGATGTA
>NZ_JAXDSU010000098.1:0-2453 GCF_034090325.1 Anaerococcus porci | reverse complement strand
TATAGGGCTTGTGATATTAGGGAGTTTTTAAATAATTTGTAGGAGGAAGTTATGGAAAATAAAAAAACTAGAAAAATTAGAAAAAGAAGTGAAGTTTTTGAATTGTTAGATGGAAGAAAGGTTGATGATGCTTGTGTTAAGTTTACTGCTAAGCCTGAAAAGGAAAGGATGAGAGATAGGGTTTTAGGGATTTTTCTTGTTGGATTGTGTATGATTTTGGCTCTTGCAGGTCCTAATGAGCTTACAAGGGTTTCCGGAATAGTGATGATGTTTATTACTTCTTTGACGGCATTTTTGGCGTAAAAATAAGCCGACTGCAATCGGCTTTTTAGAAATATATTTATAGGGTTATTATACTACGATTTGAGTTTTTGGAAAGGAAAGAGATCTCTCGATTTTGCTCGAGATGGGTTTCGTATATATGGTTTAGATTAAAAAATATAAAAGAATTATAGATGGAGATTGTTTATGAAAATTGAAAATCAAGTTATGTTTATGAAAAATTTAATTAATGTAGATGATGAGGATGTTATTTCTCTTGGGGAGTATTTCAATGGGGTTGGGTCTGGTATTAATCCTAGAAAGAATGGTTGTAATGAGGATTGTTTTGATATGCATTTTTTAGTTTTATGTGAACTTAAAAGAAGGGGAATCTTTAAGGGAGATATTGAGAGATTTATTTAATAGATATTAGTTGTTAATTTTGTGCAAAAAAAGAATGAGGTCAATTGACCTCATCCAGTGTGTATATCTTCATTTATAATATACCTCTGGATTTTCTTTTTGCAAGGGATTTTGTCTATTTTTCAAGGAAGTTTGAACTTCCTTTGGGTGCTTGTAATGGGTATTATCTTTTGCGACATATATGAGGAATTATTATATGAGAAATTTTATTAGGGAAAAGAAAATAGTTTGTGGAAAAAAATATATGGAAGTTGATCTATATTCTTTGAATGAAAATCAACTTGATAGAAAAAAATCTAAGAGGAGCAAAAAGAAAAAAGTATCTCTACCAAAACAGGATAAGCTTAATGATAAGAATGCTAGAAGAAAATTTATATGGCTTGCTGAATCAAATTTTGGAGAAGGGGATATATTTTTAACTCTTACTTATAAGGATAAATATTTACCTAGGTCTTATGATGAGGCTAACAAAGAGATGACTAATTTTTTTCTAAGGATTAGAAGAAGGATAAAAACTTTGGGACTAGATGATGAATTTAAGTATATAGTGGTTACTTCTGAAAAGAAAGGTAAAGATGAGTCTATTAGGTTTCATCATCATTTGCTTATTAAAAGTTCCTTGGGTAGAGATGAGATAGAAAATTTATGGAGGAGAAAAAGAAAAAAGGGAGAAAAGATTGGAGATACTATTGGTTATGCTAATAGTAAAAGAATACAAGAGGATGTGAATACTGGTATTTTGGGTTTGGCAAATTATTTGGCTAGGCACTGTACCTATAGGAGAAGGTGGTCTTGTAGTAAAAATTTAGAAAGGCCATATATAAGAACGAATGACCACAAGTATTCTAGGAAAAGATTAATAGAGTATGCTCTTGATCCTTATGATACTCAAAGGTGGGAGAAGATATATAAGGGTTACAAGATTACCGATAAAGATAATGGGATAGTGGCTACTTATAATGATTTTACTGGGTGGTCTATTTATTTGAAGTTGAGAAAGAGATTATGTTAGGAGAAAAATATGGAAAGATTTAGTATTTTAAATCCAAATTTATTTGAGGAGCTTCTTGCAACTTGTGATAGTCATCTTAATGCAGTGATGGTAAAAATTTTAAATGGGGAATTTGGTTCTGGAGATATAAATATAAAAATTTCCTTATCTGTTATTAATGATGAGATGAAGATACCAAGAGAAGGTGATGATTTTGAGATAAGGCCTTTTGTAAAGCCGGTTATTGATTTTAATGTCAAATCAAGTTTGAAAAAGTCTTTTTCTGATAAGGGAGCTAGTGATACAGATAATATTGTTATTGAGCTTTCTGATAAGTGCATAAGGATTGGCAAGATTGATGATGGGCAAATGGATTTTTTGGATTAGGAGGATATATGTTTTTAAAAATTAAAGTTTCGGATAAGTCTGCTATATTTTTGAATACTGATTTTTTTAGGATTTGTAGGGTTGATGTTGAAGATGATGTTGCTCATATGGAGATTATTAATAGGAATGGGGAAGAGGAGGTATTTGATGATATTGAGTATTCTGGAGATTTTAAAAATTATGTGGAGGGCTTATAGTGCCTTTATTTATTAAGAGATTAATTATTATGTTAGTTGTTTGTGATTTTTGCTATTTTGGTTTTAAAAGTTTTATGAATGGGGAGAAATAGATGATTAATAATTTAACTTTAGTAGGTAGGCTTACAAGAGTTCCTGAGCTTAGGTATACAAGAACAAATATTGCTTGTTGTTCTTTTGTGCTTGCAGTGGAT